>JAEOTN010000137.1 GCA_016839865.1 Promethearchaeota archaeon
AAAATCATGTATCGGATTACTCTCTACCTAATTCTTCTATTATTTGCAGAAATATTTTACCGAATAGTACTAAGCGTATCATTTTTTCAAAACCACCACCTAATATGTTAGTAGATAATTCGTGCACGCGTATAAGTTTAGAAAACAATAATGAAGATATTCTTTGGTTTATTCTTGCTATAGGAAATAGCCTTTTAATCGAATTTTATTTACGAACTATCCTAACGGGAATGAACCTTAATTATTACCTTATCCAAAGGATCCCCATTCCATCTCAAAAGGCTCTTATCAATAGCAATAATGCAAATATATTAAAAGAAATCATTGATCTGTCGATGAAACTCACCCAAATCCCATTAGAAACTACAAAATGGGCGAAATCGTATGCTAGGATTGAGTATTTAATTGCAATTCTATTCCAATTGAGTAAAAATGAACTGGAAGTCGTCCTAGATAGTTTTGATCTAAATAAACTTCAAAAGACGAAATTTAGTAAAAGAAGACCTTTTCTACACTTAACCAAAGAAATGATTCTTGGTTATTTCTGATCCTTCGAGTTCCGCTTCACCTGATGTATTTTAAAGGATTGTGGCTTGAAAACATCGGATAAATAAGTTAATCCTGCTTCTGGGTTGGAATCTTCGGTGCATGTAAAAATCTCCACAGAAATGAAAGATTCCTCAGGCCAAGTATGTAGGGAAACCGATGAATTAGATAAAACTGCAAGATATGTATAACCTTGAGGTGAGAAATTGAAGTCTATCCATTTCATTACACTGCTCTCTGATAATTCAACTGCTTTTTCAATATGTTTACGTAAAAATTCCCCAGAATTCATCTGCTCCCAGTCTATCTCACAATTCCAATAATCACCTATGAATTGCTTCAAGACAAAATACGGATTCATGAGGAAATGTATACACGCTTCAAAAAATTGTTTTCTTTTCAGATGAAGGTAAATTAAAGCTTCATATAGAGCTTGAGCTAAGGTAAGAAATATGAGTAATTTGGAAAGCGAAAAATACTACAATAGTATAGGTAGACAAATTGCATTCAATTTAACAAGTGTTGCAACATGGGCAGTAAATGCTGGATTTACTACATGGACTTTCTCTTTTTACTTCAGTGCATTGAAGTTAGATGCATGGTATATTGGATTAGCTTTTATTATTTGGACTGTATGGAATGCATTTAATGATCCACTAATTGGTTACCTGTCAGATAGAACTCGAACTAAAATAGGTAGAAGAAAGCCGTACATGATAGTTGGGTTTATTGGTGTTATAATTGTAGAAATAATATTATGGGTTCCACCGGTACGAACTGATATTGGCTTGTTTTGGTATCTGTTAATATTGCTAATAGCTTGGGATATTTTTTACACATGTATGGCATTACCAATCGATACATTATTTCCTGAAATGTATTTATCCGAAAAACAAAGAGCATCATCTAATACTATTAAACAAATTTCCTCTATAGTAGGACTATTAGCAGCATTTCTATTATCAGGAGCAATCGTCAGAGATATTTCCACAGAAGAAGGATACCTTCTTAATGGAATAGTTATATCATCTATAGTTGCTGTAACTATCATCCTAGCTTTAATATTTGGAGTTAAAGAACGAAAAGAGTTCTCTCAAGATTATAAACAAGAGTTTGGGTTCTTTCAAGGTATGAAATATGCGTTCAAAAACAAAGGATTTGTCATTTATACACTTATTTACTTCTTTTATGAATTTACTATTTTGACAATAGGTACTGTGATTCCGTTATTTGGGGAACATATTCTCGCGGCAGATGCTTTTCAATCATCTATACTATCCGGATTATTGTTTGTGGTAGGATTCCTAACAGTTCCATTATGGTGGTTTTTGCATCGAAAGATAGGAAGTAAAACAGGATTTATGGTTGCGATAATCTTGTACATAGGTTCATCAATTCCGCTCTTTTTCGTAACGGATTACATGGATGCAGCATATACAGCAGCATCTATGGGAGTTGGATTTGGTGGAATGCTTTACTACATTTATCTCATTATAGCTGATGTTGTGGACGAGGATGAATTAAATACAGGAGTAAGGAGGGAAGGGACTTTCTTCGGAATTACAAACTTCTTTATGCGATTATCGATGATTATTTCAATACTAGCTATAACAATTGTTTTTGAGGGAACCGGATGGGGTGAATGGACTCCTGATCCAGGAGTAACAACTGAATTTGGTATTCGATTTTTGGTTGTAGGATTTCCGAGCATCGCATTGATCATTGTGTTTATTTGCTTGCTATTTTTCCCTTTTCCGAAGAAAAGAGTTGAAGAAATAAAAATTCAGTTAGATGAAATGCACAAGAAGAAGAGAGAAAATGTAAGGTATAACCCCCCAGAGTAAAAAATCTTATTTGACTACCTCTCTATTCTTTTTTTATGAAAAAATCCTATTCTATAAACAGCACACTATTTTCTATGCCGGTATCTTGCATTTCTGTAGGAAATTGGGACAATTCAAACATTATAACATTAGCCTATGTAGGAAAAGTATGTTTGAACCCGCCTGTAATTGCGATCGGTGTTCATCCAGCACGACATTCTCATAAATTCTTAGAAGAGACTCCCGAATTTGTTATCAATGTACCTACAGCAGATCAAGCAGAAGTGATGGATGGATGCGGAGTTATCAGTGGAAGAGATGTCGACAAATGGGAACACTTCGGATTAACTAAAGAGAAAGGAGATGTAGTTTCTACACCGATGATTAAAGAGTTCCCATTCAATATGGAGTGCAAAGTTGTTGGGAGTCAATCCCTCGGCTCGCATACAGTATTTTTCGGTGAAGTTGTTGCTAATCATATCGATGAAAAATTCCTCAAAGGTGAGGATATTGATGTTGATTTGGTCGATCAGATAATGTATATGTATGGAACTTATTCAAGAGCGGAAAAGAAGTCCTTTATAGGAGAACATGGGTTTTCTACAAAAAATAAATAAATTAGATTGATGCTAGTGCATCTTTCAGATCTTTAATCAAATCCCTTGCATCCTCAAGACCTACAGAGAGTCGGAAATGGGTTTTTGAGATTTGCATAGACTTTCTTTCCCAAAGAGAGAGGTCAACTCCTGTCATGAAGGCAGTGTATTCAATCAAGCTGGTGGTGTCTCCTAAACTTACTCCTATTTTTATGACATCTAAATTATTTATGAATTTCATGCAAGCTTCTTCTGACTCCAGCTCGATTCCAACCATTCCACCCATTAATTTCATTTGTTTCTTAGCGAGTTCATGTTGAGGATGGCTTTTTAATCCAGGATAGGTTACATTCATGACTCTTTTATGCTTCTCCATTGCTTTCGCAATTTTCATCGCATTTTCAGTATGTTTTCTCATACGTAAATTGAGGGTTTTTACTCCCCGTAATATCAAGTAAGAATCGAATGGACTAAGCACCGCTCCTTGGGTTTCATTCCAGAAATATCTAATGTCTCGGATACGATTTTTATCTCCAATGATTGCTCCGCCAACCACATCACCGTGGCCATTGATATATTTTGTTAAGCTTTCTATAACAATATCTGCTCCAAATTCTAAAGGTTTGGTTATAGAAGGGCTTGCCCAAGTATTATCAACAATACTCACCCCACCGACTTCATGGATAATGTTGGATAATGCTTGAATATCTAACACATGTACATTCGGATTGACTGGAGTTTCCGCAAAGATTAGTTTCGTGTTTTCATCTATTGCAGCTTTTACTTCAGATAAATCCTCTAAATTTGCTCTTCTACATTCTATTCCCATTTGAGGATATAAGTTGTTGAACAAGCGATGGGTTCCGGTATATTGATTATTGTGGATTATGATATTCGGAATGTCTTCGGGGTGGGATTGAGGTAATAATTTTTTCGCTTTCTTACCTTTCACATGCTCCATTTTTTTTTGTAAAACAGAGGATGTCGCTTGATGGATAGCAGCCATTCCACTTGCTACACTCACACATGCTTCTCCACCATGTAAGGTTGCTAATTTATGATCTAATGCAAATCTTGTCGGGTTTTCTGTTCGCGAGTAGTAATAACGATCTTGCATTAACGAATCCAACGTTGGGAATGTATAGGATTTTGTAGCGTAAATTGGAACTCGTAGTGAATGAGATGTTTCAGGATAAGGCTCTTCGCCAGCTCGCATCAATTGTGTCTCATAACGCCAGCTATCCCATTTTTTACGATCACGTTCGTCTTTCTTTACGTCTCGTTCTCCTTTATTTTCTGATTTTTCACTCATCATATCACTTCCTTACGGTTCTCTCCCATATGATACGCCAGTTTCGGTTGCATCTTCCATTCCTTCCATCTTACGATAGTCATCCATAGTTCGTGTTTTAACAGTTTCCCAATAGGCGTCAAATTGTTTTTCTACATCTGTATCTATCCCTGGTCCTTCTTGGGTAGCAAGTATTTGATCTACTTTCTCACGAGCACGCTGCATGATATCTTTGGAACCCTGCTTTCTCCAGATGTTTCGACGATTTCTGTCAGCTAATTTAGATACATATAATTCCTTTCGGATGTTTTTGACGGAGTGTTTGTGTCCCAGATAGTGTTTCTTTTCTTTTTGAGAAACTTCACGAATTACTTCTGTTGCTAGAGTATTCTCATCCACAGTTATTCCTTTCTTAGCACGAGTCACAATTCCTGCAAGGTCATCATCAATTACGAGTAATTCGAGTGCTTCAGCTAAAGACGACTCATATGTTCCCGCACAAGTTATATAATTAATTCCTGATGTTGCAGAGCAGAAAAGTGTCATCAAACGTTCGTATCCATTCTGGAGATCAAAAGTTTTTGATTCGGTCACACCTCCTGGACCTCTACTTGGAATATTATAAAATCTACCCATTTGGGCAAAAGCCGAAGTAATTAATCCGGTTTCAATGCTTCCCCACGCTACATTACTTGTTACTGGATCCATAGGTGCAGACATTGTTGAGTAAAGAATCGGTGCTCCAGGATTTACCATTTGAGTTAATGCAATTGCTGATAATGCTTCCATGTTCGTTTGAACAAGCAAACCAGCGAGTGTAACTGGTGCTGTTGAACCAGCGCTAGCAGCTGGTGCGATAATTAAAGGTTGTTTATATTTTGCAAATACAAATAAACCGTTCAACATAATTGTTGGATGCAACAAAGGGCTGGTGGGATTATAGAATCCAATAAATCGGGGGTGTTTGATTAATTCTTCTTCACCTCCAACAAGGATTTTCATTAGTTCCATCATATCTTGAGAAGCAGTACGACCTAAACACCCCAATCCATAAGGTTTACGACTATTTTTTGCCCACACTTTAATTGTATGACAGTGCATTTCCATATATTCTACATCGTTCGGCCAAACGTCCACATGAGAGCATACAATGTTTTTAAGCGTATCTACAATTCGTATCTGGCTTATTGTGTCTGCTAATTCTGAATCACGAACACCACGTTTTTTTTCAGGCGCGTACATCTTAACAGGAGTCCCCACAGTTGCAAATGTTGTAGTTTTTGTATCAACTGTGTGTGTGAATGTGCCATCAACCCCATATAGTGTAAATTCGCTTGGAACTGTTTTCATGTGTTTTTCCACAACATGGCGTGGATACTTTACATAATGATAGGGATTGTTGGAGCTCTCATCTACAATGCACCCATTTTGTTCCAATAAATCTCGTGCTTCGCTCGAATGGACCATTACCCCAACTTCTTCCAGTAAACGAAGGGTAGTTTCATGAATCGTCTCCACTTCATCTTGGGACAATGTTTCCATTTTTTGCAATTTCATACTTCATGTTCAGCTTCGTCACTAATATTTTTGCCACTTTTTTCAGATTCTAAAATCGGAACTCAAGATAATCTTTTTTTAGTAATGGGATCAACCTATGATTATGTCTTTAAAGGAACAGATTGAGACTGCAGTACTGGATTTTGATGAGGATAATCTAAAGAACATTTGTAAAACTGCCTTAGATAAAAAAGACGCAACCGCAGTAGAATTACTTAGATTAATCGGATCGATCATTAAAACAGTTGGAGATCAATTCGAAGCCGAGGAAATATTTCTTCCTGAGCTGATAGCTGCTGCGAATACCGTAAAAGTCACGATTGATGAGCTTCTTGACCCGATAATTCGTGAGTCTGGAGAAGTAAAGGAAACGAAAGGTGTTGTAGTCTTGGGTACTGTAGAAGGGGATATTCACTCAATCGGTAAAGATCTGGTTGGATCTTTCTTGTTCGCGAATGGTTTTGAAGTACATAATCTCGGTGTTGACGTCTCACCTGAAGTATTTTTAGCTAAAGCTGAAGAAGTTAATGCAACAATTATTGGAATGTCTGCATTACTTTCCATTTCTATGGACATCCAACGTAAATTTATAAAACTTTTGAAAGAAAAAGGAATACGAGATAAATACAAGATAGTTGTTGGCGGAGCTCCTACGTCTGACGATTGGGCTAAAAATATCGGAGCCGATGGTTGGGCTGATGATGCGATTGGAGCCGTGAAACTCTGTTTAGGGCTAGTTGAATAACATTATGGTGTAGTTAAATGAAATTGAAACCCCTTGAGGTATTATCTAGGAATGAAATCGAAGAGATCCATAATGCTTCAATGCATATCCTGGAAAATATAGGTATAAAGGTTGAAGATCCGAATCTTAGAACACTTCTTGCAAATAATGGAGCAATTCCAACAGATACACCCTACATGAAATTTCCCAGTGATTTTGTAAAAGATAAACTGAAAACCGTTCCAGATTCATTTACATTGCATGGTAGAGATGGAGATTTCACTGCTACAATTGATACGAAACATTCGGAATATTCAACTATCGGAACACCTGTAAGAATTTATGATCCTAATTCCAAAAATGGTATCAGAAAAGCTACTTTATCAGACGTAGTACACCAAATCCGAGTCGTAGATGCTCTAGATAACATAATTTCCAGTCATGTCGATATCTGGCCATCAGATATATCCTATCTCGAATTACATTGCCACACTATAAAAGCTTGGGCTCAAAACTCAACAAAACCTTATGGTTTAGGGTGTTTAGGTAGACTTCCAAGCCAAGATATGATGGATCTTCTCTCAATCATCGTTGGAGGTAAGGAAGAATTAATTAGAAATCCTAGATTGGTTGGATTTTTCTCGATTACCAGCCCTCTTGAATTCTCTCAGTTAATGACAAATGGTTTTGAGGTGTTTGCGAAATATAAGCAACCGACAATATGTGCGCCCGAGGCTCTTGCTGGATCTACAGCCCCAATTACAGTAGCTGGTTTATTAACCCAGACTAATGCTGAAATTCTGGGAGCTGCTGTGCTTTCTCAGATTTACAATCCAGGAGCCCCAATATTTTTTGGTACAGTATCTCACATAACAGATATCCGAACAGGGAATTCTGCTATGGGTTCTGTTGAAACGGGTTTAATCACAACAGGTATAGCTCAGTTAGGGCGTTATTACAATATCCCATCCCGTGGACCTGGTGCAGTAACAGATTCAAAAGTCTTAGATTTGCAAAATGGATTCGAGCGATATCAGACTCTAATGTTTGCAGCACAAGCAGGAATTA
>JAEOTN010000138.1 GCA_016839865.1 Promethearchaeota archaeon
ATTATTCGGTTTAGTAGACGTTTTTTGCGAAAGATTTTCCGTTCACCCAGATCTTCAATAGCCAATTCCTCTTGTATCGTCCCTTTAAACATTTTAGTGCTAACGATACCAGTCATAAAGAACATGAAAACGATCTCAATATTGAGACCAACAAAAATAACTAGAGAACTATTCGGCTCATATATTCCCGGAGCAATTTCAACACCAGGTGTGCTCCAAAAGGCTGCTCCTGTAGTCCAATAAACTGCGACATTCCATAATTCATTGATCCAATCCATCAGCCAGAACGCCGAAGCAGCTAGAAGTGCCGACCAATTTTCTTTTTTAACCTCTACCGCAATCATGTAAATCAGAATGACTAGAAGAGGAATAATATACCACTGGAAATTTGATAGGTCCCAAACAATGCTTTGAGCAAATCGTGAAGGGTCTCCCATATTTTTTCAACTCTATATTTGTTGAAGAGAATTTCACTCAAAGAAAATATAAGCCTTTCCTCAATTTTGACGAAAAAATGCAGAATTATGTTAGCTGTTAATTGATGCGTTTGATCATGAAATAACCAAATTCCATGAATCCGATAATTTTCAAATACTCTAAGAGATCGGGATTTGATGAGCCTACTAATGTTTCAATCATTTCAATTTGATTATTAATTGCCCACTTTTCAGAAAAAATAAGCATATTTTTAACGAATTCCCTAAAATCAGCTTGCGGATGAATTCGAAATGCTCTGATATATGCAGTTTTCTGAAATTTCATTTCAGCTTCATAAAGAATAAAATAGCCAACAGAATCACCAATCTGATTGTTTATGATAAAAATATAATCTGTATCATTATTACGAGTGTGATCTAGTATTTTGCTAATTCGATTGAGGATTTCCGAATTCTCTATGGATGAATTAACTCTTTTTCTTAAATCCGAAAAAATAAAATTCTGGACTTTAAGAAAATCCCCATCTGACTCACATTGTATGATTTTTAATTCAGAATCATTGATAAGGTCATTAAAATTAATCTTTTTAAAAAATTGAGTGTTAAACACAGAGTACTGGAACTTTTTGTAAAGGTTGATGGCATTATCATTCTTTCCATCAACATGTAATCCGATTTGATTATATCCTTGATTCTTTATCCAATCTTCTACATAAGCCATCAATTTTGTGGCGATTCCTTGTCTACGAAAACCGTCCACAATTGTAACATTTTGAAGCCAAAAATATGGTTTATACTCCCAAATCTCTAATTCATCCTTAACAGAAATCCAAATGTGGCCTAAATATATCCCATTCTCATCTTCCGCAATGAAGATTTGATTTTTTTCAAGTTGATCCATATAATCCTGAACAATTTGAACCATCATTTCGTAATACTCCTCTCGGTTCATGTCAGGTGGCTGTCCTTTTATTGCAACAAGAGTTTCAAAACTATGTTTGTAGAAGTTATCAGAATCTTTATTTTTGTCAAATTCTCGGATATTAAAGCCCACTAATCACCACTTTCATCCTTAGATTCTGGTTTCGGTTTAGGGGTTTTATTTTTCTTATATTTGTACTCTACGTACGTATCATTATCTGAACCTAATAAAAGCAAGATTAACACCGGATACATGCATAAAGGATATGGACTTTAAAAAATAAAGTAAAGGAAATGTAATTAGAGATAACAATCTTGGTTGATTGGTGTAAATCTAGAGTTGAACCCTTTAACCAATAAGCTCAGTTATTACACTAAAGATTTCAAGCTGGAATTGTTCCAATTGCATTTTTTGTACCATTTGCCCAGTGCATATATACTTGCATTTGGGTTGCGCTAACGTCGACTTGAGCAAATCCAGGAGGATTACTAGAGCTATTTCCACCGACACCAATTAAGTAGTAATATGTTCCATTGACAAATTGGACCCCATATGAGTGGGCATGTCCATAAAATACTGCATCCACATCATAGGTATCACAAAGGGTGACTAATTCTGCTAAATCAGGATTGGTATAATTTTTATATACTGGAACTGGATGCAATGCAATTATTTTGTACTTCATAGAAGCTGCATTTTGAAGGTCTTGTTCTGCCCAAGCTAATTGAACTGGGTCAATTTCACCCCACCAGCCAGTTGACTCATTAATAGGGTCTAATACTTGGACATGTAAAGAGCTGTAATTATATGAATAATAAAATCCCGGATTGTGATTCGTATATGGATAATATGAAGAAAAAATATCACCAGTCCAGTTTTCCTGACGCTCATGATTTCCAACTGCAACTTG
>JAEOTN010000139.1 GCA_016839865.1 Promethearchaeota archaeon
ATAGTGGACTTTAGGTTCGGAGTTTAAAGCTATCGAGGGGAAATTTTAAAAGATTTCGATGCGTACTCAAATATAACAAAATTAGGGCTGATCCAATGAAAATTATTACCGTAAATTTACCTGTGAATTACATCCACACGATTAAAACGTTAGTAGGAGACACGGGATTATATCCCAGTAGAAGCGAACTTATCCGAGTTGCTGTGCGTGACTTTCTAATTAAAGAATTAAAGATTGCAAAAAATTTTCCAAAAAGTAACGTTTTTGCACCTCATAACGCAGGTGAAGTGATGTTATCCAATGAAGAGGAAAATTCTTTTGTTAACGTCCCAACCGATATTAAAGTGGGGGATGTAGTTGTTCGAGATTTTAAACGTTATAAAATCATTGATCGGTCTGAGAAACTGGAGAAATTTACTCAGAATTGAGCATTACCTATTTTTTTCCATATTTTTGTTATCAAATTTGTGTTACGTTTTTTAGAGTATACATTGAAAAATATTATTAGTAGCTAGATTAATAGCACATGATTTTCTGTGATAATACTGAGGAACTTAGTGACATTTTATGGCTGCATCCCAATTCGAAAACATTTGCTTTGTAATTGACGCTAGTCGGTCCAGTGCACGAGCGGATTTACAACCGACACGACTAGATGCATGCAAACAGAGTGTTTTGGGATTTATTCAACAAAGAAGGTCCATGGAAGAAGATGTCCAAACTTTTTATTCCTTAGTAGTTGTTGGAAGAGAAATAAAGACGCTCTTTACGTTTGGGGATTATCCAACACCTGATTCTTTCAAAACAGAATTGGATAAAGTATTTCCAGGAGGAACCAGCAATATTGCTGAAGGAATGGGATTAGCGATAAAGCTTCATATTGAAGACATCCGTGTATCAGGAACTCGCACTCCGAAAATTATTATAATCGGGGATGGTCATATCACCGAATCTGAGCATACAACTCCTGAAAAAATGGCTAAAATTGCAGCAGGATTAGGAATTAAAATCGATGCTATAAAAATCGGTGCATCAAATCATTCTCAAGACCTTCATGAAATTGCTCAAGTTACGTCTGGAAAATTCTTTAAGGCGCCAAAGAATGAAGATTTGATGAAAATTATTGAACAAATCGCAAGTGAATATCCTGGAGTATCCAATAACAAGCCAAAGAACTTTTCCAAAATGTTAGAGAAGATTGCAGTTCCTCTTAAATCCGATGCGGAAATGAAGCAAGATTCATCCGAGATAGTAGCGAGGATTCGAAAGCAAAGTAATTACAACAAATGTGGAATCTGCTTCCACATTCGAGATCCCGTCAAAAAACTCGATTTCAGCTTAAGTGGAAGATATTGTCCCTCTTGTGGGACAGGATTTCATCTACATTGCATCAGTGAATGGGCTGAATCTCATGGAGATCACCATGTTGTTCGTTGTCCACATTGTTTTTACCTTTTAAAAATCCCCGTAGAAATTCAACAAACTGCTCTACTCCATGAAGAATTTAAGAAAGAAAATGGAGTCGAAAAATCCCATGTGCAAATTGAGGGATACAAAATTCGTGTAACGACAGCGCATAAATTGGGAGAAGCAGCGATTTACGCGTCATGCCCAGTATGTAATGTGATTTTTGAGGGAGAAAATGAAGTTGTTATGTGTGGAAATCCGTCTTGTAATACCATTTATCATGTTAAGTGCTTCCAGAATATTGGAAACCGCCCATGCAAAGTTTGCGGTAAAACTTTATTGTTAAAATAAACTCTCACTTTTTATTAAGGTATCAAAAAACTCATTAAGGCGAATCTTTACTTGTTAGTTGTATATGTCTAAATTTGACCCAAATGACATCGAAGAATCAAAGACTCGAGCTGAAAATCTAATTAACCAAGCAGAAGATTTTCTGTATAACGATAAAATTCTTGCTGGTTTGAAAGCTTATAACAAAGCAATGAATATCTACTTCAACATCGGCTCGTATGGAAAACTCCCAGACATTTTTTATAGAATTACTCAGGTGCTATCTTCTGAATCAAAAATCTACCAAGCACTAGAATATTTACGTCAAATTAAGGTTCGGCTACATAACTTAGACCTACCTGAGGAAGAAGCTAAGTTGTCTGAAGCAATGGCTAAACTATTGTTCAGAGTAGGTGATTATTATAAGGCTGCTGATTATTATGAAGAGTGTGCTGAATTATATCTGAAAGCGGATCCCGATTTCTATCGTACTCTTAGTTCTATATTCCTTATGAGTGCAGCTGAATGCTACGAATACGCTGGTAAACACGAAGTCGGAGAGAGAATAGTCATTTTAGCAGTATTACGCCTAAATCCGAAACCTGTTGATTTTCGCGCCGAAGAATACCGAGGTATTAAATTTTTAAGATTGGGTATGTATAAAGAAGCCGTTGAGGTATATACGACGCTAATGAATTTCTTTAAGGAAGGTTTATCCAACCTATCAGATGTTTTAGGAGATCTTCAGGCAAGCAAAATTAGCATCACTTCTATTTACACTAAAACCCGTTTAGTGCACATAATTTCTGAGTATCGATTGATTTTGATGCATTGTTGTTATCTTTTAGATAAAAAGAAAGAAGCTATAGATTTTGCAGAGGAATCCATTGACCACTTATATACTTCAATCATTATGATAAAGAGCATGATTGGACAGAAAATATGGACGAGAGAGGATATAAAGCGATTAACTTATGAAGGATTCATGGCAGCATACTTTCAGATGTTTCCAGGAGTCGGTGAACGATACAAAGAGATGGATTTTGAAAAACTCGTTGCTGATGGAATTGAAGGAGACCCATTGGAAGTTCTCAAATCTATGCCTTATTATAATTTAATTGGAAGTATGAAAGCCTATGAAAGAAATGAGATAGAAACATTACTGAAAGAATTTAATCTCGGACGATTAGAAAAATATAAAGAAATTCTTATGGGTAGTGTTTAGAAAAAGAAGATTCATGCTTCTTTAAACAGTGCTGCTATTTTATCTTTTGGCACTACCTTAAATTTCTTATCGGTAGTGTCAATATATACGATCTTGATGTCGTCACTTTTTATCTCGTCTTCTGACGTCTTCTTCTGAACTTGTACTCCAAGTTTCATTAAATCATCGAGAGATGCATCTTCTTTGTAACCTTCTTTGAGGAGCTCCTTAGCACGTTCTTCATTCTGACCAAGGGCAGTTGCTTTCCAGGAGGAATAGCGTCCTGATGGAGAAGTGGTCATTAATTGAGGTGTACCATCTGGATCAACAGCAATAAGGATGAAAGCACAACCGAACGGTCTAATACCACCTGATTGAGTATACATCTGCTTTACATCGGCTAAGCGTCTAACCAAAGTATGCAGTTTTGTAGGTTCTCCATAATTTAACGTATAATATTGAGCTTGTACTCGTGCCCAGTTAACCAGAACTCGGGAATCAGCGTGTAAACCACTAATTGCACAACCAATGTGATCAGCAATTTGGAATGTTTTCTTAATTGATTCAGGATCCCGAAGCTTATCAGTAGTCCTCTTTTGAACCACGATAATTGCTCCTTTATTCCCTTTTATTGCTACAGCTAACGAACCCCTACGTACTGCTTCTAATGCGAACTCTACTTGGAACAACCGACCATCTGGGGAGAACATTGTAACAACCCTGTCATAAGCTCCAGCTCCTCTTCCGAATATGATTCTTCACCTTTTTAATCGCATTTAGTATATTTCGTGCAAAATTGATTCTTGCGATTAGTATACCTTAGTTAAAAAAACCGAACTTAAAATCTTTTTACTTAATGCTAATAAGATGAGTGAAACACTTAGGTTTATTTTTACAAAATATAGATAAGTAGATCGTAGTTATACTATTCCAGTGCGAGGAGATTTTTTTGAACAGCATAGAGAAGATTACGGAGTTTTTTAAGAAAGACGCTTTACTAAATGTCAAATCAATTGAGGATATTTTAGAACTTGATGTAGGTTTACTCCGAGGTGTCGATCCCATCAATACTGAGAAACTTCATGAGAACGATATTAAAACTATTAGTGATTTATCCCAACTAACTAAACCACCGAAAATTGAGGACTTACCAGAAGCTATTTTGGAGAAATGGATACGTACAGCCATGATGTTACTGCAATTCGCCACTTCCTCTCAACAGAAGAAAATATTACTTCTCGGTTTAGATGATGCAGGAAAAACGTCAATTCTAAACATATTGCAAAAAAAACACTCTACAATACGAAATTTGTTACCCACACGAGGTGTAAGTCGGCAAACTATGGATTTCCTTGGCACAAGTATGATTTGCTGGGATTTTGGAGGACAAATTGCTTATCGGAAGATGTATCTTGCCCGACCTGATTTATTCTTGGAGTCGGATTTAATTATATTCGTTATTGACGTGTTAAACTCAGATCGCTATCAAGAAGCTACAGATTATCTGTTTGAGATCATGCATTTAGTAAACGAAATGGGAGATAAACCTCCTCTTATTGTATCAATGCATAAATTTGATCCTGATGTAGCCGATGACGAATCTCTTTTGAGGAAACGGGCAAGTTTAATTGACACGATTGCTACAAAAGCCTTGGATCTTCAATATAATTGCAAGTTCGTAAATTCAACCATCTTTCTACGAGAAACAGTCGAACAATTGTTTTCAATTGCTATCCAAGAGATGCATACAGCCACCTATATGCTGGAGCACTTAGTTGAAGAATATACAGAAAAAATCGGTGCAAAATCTGTAGCGTTAATGACTAACAATAGTTTGGTGCTGGCAACTTATTCTACTGATCCAGCTCTTGAGAATATTATCACTCAAACTGGCTTGATATTGCAAGCTTTAGTAGATTTTTATAAGAATACTGGTGGTTTGAAATTAGAAACAGATTATAGCGTCAATTTCACTGCAAATAAACTCCATATGAAAACTACAAAATTGTTCCCGTACCAAAATGACGATTTACTCCTCTGGGCTGTCTTCCCATCAGATGGAGAAAAAGAGTTTGTGGATTTAGATTGGTTACGGGATGAATTGAAACCAATAATCCAAATGTTGTAAATTTTTAACTCAAATCTTCTTCTTTAATTTCTTTTTCATATTTCTCTCGTTTTTCTTTCATATAAGTTGGAATAGGTACATCCCACCAACCCCAAGCTGGAGAACCACTGTACCTTGGATCACGATTCACCATGATTTCGACAACTGCTGGACCATCTTGAGAGAATGCTTTTTTTAATGCGGATTCAATTTCAGTGGCTTTGGAGATCCGTGTACTCCAACATCCAAATCCTTTTGCGATTTCTGAGAAATTAGGTGCATAAGAACCATTCTTATCCTCGAATTCAGTTGCATAAGCATGATCATCTCCATATACCGCACGTTGAAGATCCGTAATTGCAATCCAACCAGCATTGTTAAGAACAACAATGACCACATTCTTACCTACTTGTTTCGCAGTGTGGAGTTCCCCCATTGTCATCATAAAGTCTCCATCACCAATGAGAGCCATAACTTGACGATCAGGTTGACCTAATTTTGCTCCAATTGCTGCAGGTAATGAATACCCCATTGTGGAAAATCCTCCCGCTGTAATACAAGTTCGAGGTTCGTAAAACTCGATTTCTTGTATGATTTGAGCCTGAACATTGCCTGATGAAGTGACAATGATTGCATCTCGATCAAGAAATTCACGTACTTCCTTCAGTACACATGAGATCATTACTGGTTCAATCTCGGGTTTCCTCCATTCATCAAGGAAATTCGTCCATTTCTTTTTCAAGGATTGTATTTCTTTGAAATAATGTGAACTGGTATATTTTTCATCGGGCTTAGGTTTGTAAAATTCTTTCAGTTCTTTGACCATATCCGCTAAAACTACCTTAGCATCCCCTAAAACTCCAATATCTACAGGATAGTTCTTTCCGATTTCGTGGGGATCTATATCAATCTGGATTAATTTTGTATCGTTTTCTCCCTCACCAAAGTTCCAAGCTACTCCTTTTTTATAAGAGCATGTAGACTCGTCTGCAAAACGTGTTCCAACCGCTAATACAACATCCGCCTTACTACTCAACTTAATTCCGACCGTAGTTCCTTTGGATCCAGTTGCCCACCCGAATAGATCATGGTCATTTGGAAATGCATCCTTACCCATCATAGAACCCAGAACAGGCGCACCTACAAATTTGGCTAACTCTAAGAGTTCATCACTTGCTTCAGAGGTTATTACTCCACCGCCCACCCAAATCAAGGGTCTATCTGCATTCATAAACATCTCTACTGCTTGTTTTATCATTTCAGGATCCGGATGAATGCGAGCTTGAGTTTTTCTTTTTACAGGATCGGGTACAGGTCTTGTAGTCCCTGCACATTGAACATCCATTGGTAAATCGATATGTACAGGTCCTCTTCGACCAGTCATCATTATGTTAAACGCACGTTGTATAACCTTTGGAACTTGATTAACATGAGCGAGTTCGAATTGGCGTTTAACTACAGGCTCTAAAACTCTTGGAAATCCGCTATCTCTGTGTCGTTCAATCTCTTGGAGCACCCCAACTCCTCTTTGATGTACATGCGTATCGCCAGTAATCACTAGTACTGGCATGGAATCTACGAATGCATCAGCCAGTCCGATTGCAGTATTAGTCGCACCGGGTCCTATGCTCGTAAATACAGCTAAGGGTTTACCAGTTACACGATAGTAGCCAACCGCGGCGTGTACACCGGACATTTCTTGTTTTGGTTGGATCACTGTAATTTCATCCTTGTGACGTAAAAAGGCATCAGTTAACCCTAAACATCCATGTCCCGGAATTCCAAACACGTATTTTACTCCTTCCTTGATAAGATATTGCACAATAACTTCTGAACCAGTAAGAACTTCTTTTTCCGTCATTTCGTAATCAGCAAAATTTGAGTTTTCGTGATTATCACTATTCCTTAACTGTATATTATTATTTACCAAACTTGACTAGTAAATACGGGAAGTTGAATTTCATGGAGCACAAACCAAAAAAACAGTTACTTGACCCTCGTAAAGCGTATGAAAGAGCACTGTATCATGGGTGTGGATATTCTGAGGAAGACTTGCAGAAACCGCGTATAGCTATTGCTAATTCTTTCAATACAATGAATCCAGGACATATTCATCTTGATAAATTAGGAGAAGAAGTCGCAAAAGGTATCAAAGATCAAGGTGGAACCCCCATGATGTTTAATACGATAGCAATCTGCGATGGTATTGCTAATAGTGGCCATAATTCTAGATATGTCCTTCCCTCCCGTGAAATTATCGCATCCAGTTTAGAATGTCAAGTGCAAGCACATGGATTTGATGGGCTGGTATGCATCTGTTCATGTGACAAAATCATCCCAGGGATGCTAATGGGAGCCATTCGATGTAATCTTCCTACAATTTTTCTAACCGGAGGAGTTATGAAACCCGTAACAATTCCAAATCTAGGAAAAAAGGTTACATCTGATATTAAGGAAGCCATCGGTGAATTTGCTGCTGGAAAAATCGATCGAAAAAGTTTGGATGAGATTGAACGATGCACCTGTAATCCAGGCGCATGCAATATGATGGGAACTGCAAATACTATGGCTTCTTTCGTGGAGTCCATTGGTTTATCTCTTCCGAATAGTGCTATTGGACCCGCAATTTCGGAAGAACGAAATATATTGGCTAAGAAAACAGGAACTCGAATCGTGGAGCTAGTAAAAGAAAATGTAAAGATTACTGACATTCTAACTAAGAAATCATTCGAAAACGGAATTCGTGTAGGATTGGCAATTGGTGGATCTAGTAATTTAGTCTTGCATGCTTGTGCAATTGCTAATGAAATTGGGATTCCATTTTCTCATGATGATATTGATCCCCTCTCAGAAAGTACTCCTCTTATCACTAGACTGAAACCCTCATCCAAATGGAATTTAGAAGATTTTCATAGAGCGGGAGGAATTCCTGCTGTGATAAAGGAGTTAGGGCATATTTTGTACTTGAATGAACGAACGGTTTCATATAACACACTTGGAGAACAAGTATATGATGCTACAATTAAGAATTCGAAAGTAATACATCCCTACTTATCTCCTCTATCACCTGAAGGGGGTTTGGTAGTGCTCCATGGGAGTTTAGCACCCGAAGGAGCTATCGTGAAAAAATCTGGAATGAGTCCCAAAATGCATGAACACACGGGACCTGCACGGGTCTTCAATAGCGAAGAAGAAGTAGGAGAAGCTCTTCTTTCTGGTAGAATTAAATCTGGAGATGTATTGGTTATAAAATATGAGGGACCTAAAGGGTCTCCTGGTATGAGAGAATTATCATTACCTGCAGCAATCTTAGTAGGAATGGGATTAGGAGAATCTGTAGCAATGATCACTGATGGAAGATATTCGGGTGCTTCACGTGGACCCGCAATAGGTCATGTCTGCCCGGAAGCCTACGAAGGAGGACCAATTGCGTTAGTAGAAGAAGGAGATTTAATACAAATTGACATTCCAAAGAAAGAAATTAATTTATTAGTTGATGATGAGATTCTTACTGATCGAAAAAAGAACTGGAAACGCCCCGCTCCTAAGTTTGAAAGAGGAATACTTTCATTATATCCAGAGGTTGTTTCTAGTGCGAAATATGGTGCAATATTAAAGAAAAAAGAGTAAATTACGGTTTATCCGTAACATCTTTTAATTTTACAACTTGGAAATTGTTTCGTGCGGATCGGATCATTCCCAGAGTTATTTGAAGAATGTGACGTGCATCTTCACCTGATAAATCACACTGATTCCCAGATATTATACTATCAATAAATGCTTTAGAGCAATTAAGGAACGATGCAGACCAATCAGTTTCCATACTTGTATCGGTATGCCATGTACCTGTTTCATCTAGCCAATGGACACCAGGTCGACCAGGGCCATATTCAGGAGTATCAATAAATAATTGCCCAGTATGACCAGGAACAATAATTATACCTTTAGATCCTGCGATTTCACAATGTTCATCACATCCATAATATTTGGAATTCATAGGAAGGAAATTATGAAAACTGCTGTTAAAAACTCCATGATGAGATTTATCCTTACATAAATACGTAGCCACGGAAGGTGCATCTAATTTCACTACTCCTTTGATGGTTTTTTTACCCATCCAACACATTACAGCTTCAATATCATCTAAAAACATGCTCATAACACTGTGTTTATGATAACCATCATCAAATAAAATGGGACTCTTATAATTCGCCTTTTCAGATATTCTCCACAACCAAGATTTTAATGGAACATCCCACGCTCCTAAATTTCGTTCCCCATTCCACATACGATAATCTACAGTATCTACCTTGCCTATAACTCCAGAACGGATCAGTTCCATCGCTTTCATATATGGTGGATGAAAACGGGCATTTTCATAAACGCGGAAATATACGTTATTCTGTTTTGTTGCGTCAATCATCTTATCCATTTCGGTAATCGTCATGGCTGGAACTTTTTGAAGAGAAATATGTTTTCCAGCTTCCGCAGCTTTCACAGTGATTTTGCAATGTGAATCATGAGGTGTTAAAATCTCCACAGCATCAATCTCATTATCATTTAATAAATCGTTCACATCAGTATATGCTTTTTCCACATTGTATTCTTCTGCGACATCTTTCACGAGCTTTTTGTTCTTGTCGCAAACAGCAACAAGCTCAGCATCCATATTTTGCTCGGGTTTATAGGCGGGTAAATGCAGAGTACTTATTCGACCTAATCCTATCAACCCTACTCGAATTTTATCAGCCATTTTGATTCCTATTTTAAAAATAAATAAAAAATAAAATATATTACAGAGTTTCCAATGAGTGTAACTCTTTCATTTTCACTTGTAATGCATCTGCTTCTTTCTTGCCCAACTTGTAGAATAATAAAAAGAACATTCCTAAGAGCATTGCACCCAAATTGAATGCTGACATTAGCATTTTAATCCCAGTTGGATCGGCTCCTGCTGCTGCATCAACAAGATCACCCCATCCATTATAAGTGAAAACAATATTCACTGAAACTATGTTTAGGATGGCAGCTAACCGTATGACAAATGCATGTACTCCATAGAAAGAAGCCTCTCTACGTTGCCCAGTTTTTAACTCATCCTCATCAACAAGATTGGATATATTTCGATCTATAAAGAAAGGAGGTCCTCCGAATACAAAACCCATTATCACGAAAACACCCAGGACTGCAAAATAATTCGTTAGGAAGAGTATCGGAACAAATGTGAGAGCCCAAGCAGCCATATTTATCATAAACGCTTTCTTACTCCCAAGTTTACTATCCAACCATGCCCAGAAGTAGACACCAGGTATGCTACATATAAATAGTATTAAGAGGATCAGAGTAACGCTAAATGCGGGATCAGCGCCTGGAACCGCTGTTAGAACGATCTCTCCATAAGCAGGGAAAATCATTGGAACTAATCCAAATACAAACCAATTCATCATTGAGCAAAGCACAAAGATCATGAATTTTCCGTTAAACACGGTGCGTTTTAACGACTCCTTCCAACCTAAGTTCTCTTTCTTTTCCATTTCTTCGTAAGGAGGTTCACGAACACCCCAAACAACGTGTACTAATATAGTAATGAAGATCAGAGCACCGAAAAGAAGCCCAGCTATTCGATATTGAAACAATGCAGTTTCTAAATTCCCAGTTTCTGGGATGTATTCATCTACCATGAATGTGGGTACTGCGAATGCTATTAATAATCCAAAAACCATCAAAACTCGACGCATTGCACCCGCTTTTTCCCTAGCTTTATGGGTGATAAACATTTCTGGATATAATGATGTATGATTGATACTATAAATCGTATAAATTGTATCAAAAAAAAGCATCACTAAAAGCATATAGAGTGATTGAATTGTGAAGTTAATCCCTCCTAAAGTGAACAATACTAATCCCGTTTCAGTTGGACCTGAACCTACATTTGTTACTGGAGCAGTAAACAATAATACCATTATTACTGAAAGAGGTATCAGCATCATAATCATATAGGGTTTACGACGCCCACCACCGAAAAATTTCTTCATCCGGGTTCTATCACTTAAGGTACCAAAGATTACGTCATTTAAACTATTCCATAGAGTCCAAATAATATATACAACGGTTATAGCATTAATCTCAACTCGCATTACAGCACTATAGAACGTAAAAATCAGAAAGGTGAATCCTTGATAAGCGATCATATCGGGAATTTCACCCATACCATAGGCGAACCGCAATCCAGCAGTACCCTCTGGTTTTCGCTTCAAGTCTGCATACGTAAATTTTGCCATGATACTAGTAAATCCGACTTTGAACTTGATAAAGCTTAACTAAACATGTAAACTCTAGATCAGACATACAATGAAATGGTTATAAAATGATGAGATTATTATCTACGGTTACGATCATCATTGTTTTTGCGGGAAATCTTAAAGTATCTTATCCATTTTTCCCCTAGAATCTCGAATAGGAATGAAACTCCTTTCTCCCAATCCGATCGTGAATCATCAGAATTCCATGATCGAGATCTCGAAGAATCGCGAATGATGATTTTTTTACGCTGAAATTCAATAGAACCTGTTCCTTTGGTATAGATAATCTTCTCCGTAGATGATTCAGTAGGTTTGATTCCTTCTAAAATTTTTTCACCCCCACCGATTTGGTCCCAGACATTCTCCGATTGACCAGATATAATATCTTCAGCAAATTTTTGAACTGAGTCTAAATCTATATCATTTGACATAAACTACCCCTAATAGTTTGGATTTATATTTGTTGTGGGTTCTAAAAGAAAAAACGAAACAAATTTTACATTAGATAGGTAAATTATCTTGAAGTTCAAATGCCAGTACTCGCAAGAATTGATTTAACTACTCAGAAAATTTCCAAAGAAGAAATTACAGCGGGACATCCTCTAGAAATGTTTGCCGGTAGAAGTTTATCCTCTAAGATTATTTCCAGTGAAGTGGATCCAAATTGTGATCCACTTGGACCGAAAAATACACTAATTTTTGCTTGTGGTTTCATTGGAGGAACTCCTGCACCTAATAGTGGAAGAATCTCGATTGGTGCAAAAAGTCCTATGACATTAGGAATAAAAGAGTCCAACTCGGGGGGTAAAGCCCCTGCATTCTTAGCCCGACAAGACTTTCGAGGCTTAGTATTTAAGGGGATTTCCGAAAATTGGCTTGTAGTAGTTGTTAGAGAAGGGAAAATTACCCTTGAGAACGGAAGTGAATTCGTTGGAATCAATAACTATGAGCTGATGGATGTTTTAAAAGAAAAATATGGAGAAAATATTGGAATTTGCTCGATTGGTGTTGCAGGTGAAAAACGATTCATTAACTCGTCTATTGCAGCGATGGATATGGAAGGAGTGCCTTCTCGTCATGCTGGCCGTGGGGGGCTTGGAGCAGTTATGGGTTCTAAAAAGATCAAAGCCATTGTGGTATATCCTCCAAAGAAGTCTATGTTGAGTTATGTTAAGAAGGATGAATTCTTCTCCCTATCAAAAGAATGGTTTAAGACTCTCAATGACACTAAAGCAGTATTTCGCAAATTGGGAACAAGTATCGGAATTGACACAATTAATCATCTCCATGGACTCCCTACGCAGAATTTCCGACGAGGTTCTTTCAAAGGAGTTGAAAGTATTAATGCTGAAGCATTAGATGCTTTTACAACAAAAAACAAAGGAAAGAAAGGAGTTGCATGCAGTCCAGGATGTGCAATAAGATGTTCAAATATACTTAGAACAGCTGATGGAGACCATATTACCTCAAGTTTGGAGTATGAGACGATGATCATGAACGGTTCTAACCTCATGATTGATGATATTGAAACTCTCGGGTGGATTGATCATTATTGCGATGATAATGGATTGGATACAATTGAGACTGGAAACTGTCTGGCAATGTTCATGGAAGCAGGTAAACTAGAATGGGGAGATGGGAAAGGTGCTATCGAGTTATTGAAAGGATTTGCTGAGGGGAACTCAGATTCGTTATTACTCGGATTAGGATGTTATGCACTGGGAAAGAAACTTGGAGTGGAACGTATTCCTCATGTGAAACATCAAGGTTTCCCTGCATATGAACCTCGTTCGTTTAAAGGAATGGGGGTAACTTTTGTTACATCTGCAATGGGTGCAGATCATACAGCAGGACCTGCAATCCACGGGAGAAAAGGATATTCAGATCGTGATTATGGAGAAGTGTTTGAACATGAGAAAAAGGTGCTCATCTCTAAGGATCTCCAAATTTTCATTTACATCGCCGACTCCACCGGATGTTGCTACTTCGTAGGTCCAGATTATGCGAGTGCTCAAAAATGGGCAGCTTTATATAACGCTCGATACGGGTGGAGTATGACTACTGAAGATTGGATTAAGTGGGCGATTGATGGAATTATAATGGAGCGTGAATTCAATACACGAGCTGGTTTAGAAAGTACTGATGTCCTACCTCAATTCATGTTAGATGAAAAATTAAAAGATATTAAAGAGCGTAAATGGGATTTAACAAAGGAAGAATTAGATAATATTTGGGAATAAATCCCAAGATATTTCTTATTTTCCGTATTTTTCCCACATACTTTTTATAAGAGAATCCAACTCGCTTGTATCTTTTGTTATTAGATTTTTTACCCAATGTTTGGCAAATTCTCTCTCAATATTATAGCAATCTTCTAGAAAGCGCTTTTCCATGATGGTTAAAGCAGTTTTCGTGGTATATAGCAATGTCTCATCCTTCTCAGCTAGATTACGGGCAAATCTTTTGACTTTTTTCGCTAATTCTTCGGGTTCACATAATTCGGTAATTACACCCCATTTGTCCAACTTAGGAACAAATATCCGTTCATCAGCCAGTAACATCTCCTTTGCTCGCATTCCCCCTAATTGAATTAAGGGATTCGTTGTGGGACCAGATGCAGGAAAGATACCAATTCCTAGTTCAGGCAGATGGAAATATAGATCTTCTTTGTTTGCTACAAATCTAAAATCAACTGCAAATGCGACAATACATCCAAATCCAATAGCTGAACCATGAATTTCAGCAATAGTAGGCTTTTTTAGCATTCGTAAAGATTTAGAGAGAGTAGCAGCGACATCGAGGAAATAGTCTAAATCCTCCTGATTCATTGGCATCTTAAACATTTTTAAGTCATATCCAGTACTGAACAGACGCCCTACTGCATTAAAAACCAAGACTTTGATTTTAGGATTAGTATCTACTTGTCGAATGAGTTCCAGAATCCGTTTTAGGCAAGGAATGTTCATTGCATTGAGTTTTTCCGGACGGTTAAACGTGATATATGCAATTTTTCCCTTTTCTTTATACAGAACCATATCTTCTGCTGATCGTTCTTCAGTCATACATACCATTTAACAAAAAGAGAATAAAAAAATAATCTTTTAAAATTATGAAGATTCCATAGTGGTTTGGATTTTCTTCACAACTTCCTCAAATGCTTTAGCGCTTGGGGAATTGGAATTTTGAATAATAAAAGGTAATCCATCGTCTCCATGGATTCGTACATCTATCTCAAAAGGGATTCTACCTAAGAAGGGTACTTTTAGTGCATCAGCTGCTTTTTCTCCTCCACCAATTCCGAATATATTTACAGATTCCCCACAATGTGGACAAGTATAGCCGGCCATATTTTCTACAATTCCAAGCATATCCCGTCCTATCGTTTTTGCCATGTTAACGGTTTTTCTGGAATCTAACAAAGCTACATCTTGTGGAGTAGTTACAATAACTACTCCCGCACCTTCAATAAGTTGCATGATATCCAAAGTTTCATCGCTTGTTCCAGGTGGTAAATCCAAAACGAGGTAATCTAATTCGCCCCATTCTGCTTCCGCAAGAAACTGACGAATTGCACCCATTTTCATTGGACCCCTCCAAATCACCGGTGTATCATCAGTTTCTAATAAGAAAGCCATACTCATAACACGTAAATTCATTGGTCCTATTACTGGTCGGAATGTTTTGGTTTCAGCATTCACTTCAGGACGCATTCCTCCCATGTTAAGCATATGAGGAACATTTGGTCCTGTAATATCGACATCTAGGATACCGACAGTTTTTCCTAATGCTGCAAGTTTAATAGCCAAATTTACGGCTACTGTGGTTTTTCCCACTCCACCTTTACCACTCATTACCACAACTTTATATTTGATTTTCGCTAATCGTTCTTTTATTAGATCCTCACGCTTTTGAGCTTCCATTTTTTTATCAAAATAATCTGACATTTTGTTATATATCTCCTAGTACAAGCGAGACAATTCACAGTATATATTAAAAGTGATTCTTCCAAATCAAACGAATTAAACGAAAAATCTTATAGGAAAAACCTAGTAAATCTATTTAGGAATTTTTTTTTATGTAATAATCAGAGTAGATTGTTATGCCAAAAGAGAAAAAAAAACCATTTGATC
>JAEOTN010000140.1 GCA_016839865.1 Promethearchaeota archaeon
ACCAAAGCGAATGCTGAACCCAATAGTTGATGAAAACGAATTGCGTCATTTTATATTGCTTTTACCGGAAAATTTCAAGGAACGGGGCAATTCTCATGCTGCAAAATATATTGAATACGGGAAGTATAAGGAAATCGAGCAAACGAAAGGAAAAAATAAAGGAAATTCCTTAATCGGGGCTCAAAATGTACCAACATTGGCTGGAAAAGACAAATTCTATACAATAACGCTGCCGCAAACATCGAGTGGAACTCATATTTTTATCCAAAAAATCTTCAGTTCAAAATATAAAATATATTTCACCTATGAAGAAAATGAAGTTTGGGCAAATAATACATTTTATAATATCAATCTTAAGCCTGAATTTGAACAATATTCTTCACTCATAATAGGATCTCTGTTATCAAGCTTAACTTATCTCTCGATCGAGTTGAATGGAAGAAGGAGTTTTGGAATGGGGGCACTAGATACTGCTACTTTTGATATAGAGAACCTAATGATCGTTGATCCACGAAAATTTCAGGATCCATCAATAAAGAAACAGATTGAAAAATGTGTTAATTCAATTGCATCCAGGCAGTTTCAAGAAGTTAAAGATGAATTTAAGATGGATGATCGTAATGAATTAGATAATTTAATCTTAGATCATTTAAATTTGGTTGATTATCAGCAAGATCTATATGAAAGCGTTGAAAATTTAGTTCATCAGCGTATTTCTAAGTCAAGAACTTATAAAAAGAAATGAAATTTATCTTAACATTTTCTGCAAAGTTAATTGAGATAAGTATAAAATTATGGAAAAATTGCTCATTTTTATGGATGTTCCAGTTTTTATGGAAATACTAAAGAAGCATGATTTCTCATTTTTTGCTGGTGTTCCGGGAACTAGTTTGAAATTTGTTCTGAATTATCTCAACGACGAATCAGACGATGATATTGTTCATGTTCGAACCTCTAATGAATGTGAAGCGATTGCCGTTTCTGCAGGTTACCATTTAGCAACAAAGAAAACTGGAGTTGTTTACATGCAGAATTCTGGATTAGGAAAAGCAGTAAATCCATTAACCTCACTAACTGATCCTGAAGTTTATTCAATACCCACATTGTTGTTAATCGGATGGCGTGGAGAACCTGGTCAAGTAGACGACCCACAGCATAAGAAAATAGGTCGCATAATGGGAAAATTGTTAGATATTCTTGAAATCCCTTACAAAGTTTTGCCAGAAGATCCAATTGAATGTGAAGAAGCAATTAAAACTGCGAAAGAATACATGGATTCTAATCAATCATCTTATGCACTGATAGTGAAGCGTAGATATTTCGACGAATATTTCCCACAAGGAAAAGTATCAGGTGCTTGTGAGTCAGAATTAGTTGGAGAAGACGTCTTAAGTGCGATTTTAGATATTATTGACCAAAAAGACATAATAGTTGCAAATACAGGCAGAATTTCTCGTCGATTAGCATCGGTTATGCGCGCGAAAGGCATGATCCCTGAAGGGTGTGGACGAGTCGTGTATAATTTGGGTTCACTTGGATGTGCATCCGCAATCGCGTATGGGATATCTACTAATTACAAACAGAAAGTTGTGGTTTTAGATGGCGATGGATCAATTTTAATGCAAATGGGTTCGCTTTCGACAATTGGGCATTATAAACCTGCAAATCTATATCACATCGTTATTGATAATGCTTGTTACGCCTCTACGGGAACGCACCCAACGAATGCTACCACAGTAGATTTTCCCAAAATTGCTGAAGGTAACGGTTACAATTCGACAGACATTGTAGATTCCTATGAATATTTGAAGCCAAAATTACGGGAATTTTTTTCAAATGACGGACCAAACTTGTTAGTCATTCGCATTTCCGAACCCCTTAAAGGAAATTTGCCGAGATTAACTGAGCCCCTACAATACAAGGAAGCGTTTTTTAAGTTCACACAAAAACCATGAATGTCATAGGAAAAAATCGAATTTTTCCTCCTTATTGTGCGTTGATATCAGACGAATCTACGTCACGAAATGAAGATTTTAAATATAATGTTATCACTATGATAAAAGAGGGTTTAATATGTCTGATGATACAGATCGTGTGAATATTTGTCCCAAATGTCAAACAACAGTGGGAATAAAGGAAGAACAAGATAAATCAAAAATTTTGTATAATGATGGAATGACCACGATATATGCAAAAAAGAATGTTTGTCATCAATGTGGAGCAGAATGGACAAATGATGGAATATTGCTGGATGGACACGGAGGAGCTTATAGTAAAGCTCCGACTTCAGATGATATAGTGGCCGCATTCTTAATATCGGTAAAAGCTGATAACCCTGGTCAATTTGAGTCATTTTCAGAAAGTGACTGGAGATGTACTGCACGATACATGTTAACAAAGCATGGTATTATTGCAGACGATTCTAGTGATGTGGAATACATTCGGTATGCTGAATTTATGGATTTCTTAGACAATGAAGCCAGGAAAAAAGTCCCAGGTTACGAAGAATCTATGTAACACTTCTTTTTATTATTTTATCATGCCATAACTGATGCTAGCACTGAATTTTTTGATTTCCATATGTATTTCAACAACAATAGCTAATACAAAAATATGTTCAGGATTGGAATTATTGGATGTGGGTGGATTGTAAGACTATCTCATATCCCCGCAATCCTTAAGACTCCAGAAGGGATTATTACAGCGTTCTATAGCAGATCTCGAAAATCAGCAGAGAAAACGATGAAAGGATATCATCGAAAGATCAAGAGGATACTTCGAAGAACTCCAGATGAAAAGACGAAAGAATATCTGAAAAAAGGTCTGGATTCAAAAGTATATACAGACTTAGAAGAATTATTTCAAGTTGTGGATGGAGTGGATATTGCAACAAGCCCAAATACACATATGCAATTCGCTAAGATGGCTGCAGAACGTGGAAAAAGCATAATGCTTGAAAAACCTACTGCTAGAACCCTTTTTGAGGTGGAACAGGTTTATTCTCATATTGAAAAAGTGCCGTTATATGTTTATTCTCAACGTTCGTATGATGAAAGTGTAGATATTGGTAGAGAAATTATTGATTCGGGCAAATTAGGAAGGATTAAATCCTTTAGAGGAAGCTTGGGGAATGCTATCTTGGTTTATGTTTGGAATAAAAAACAGTTTTGGGACCCTACCATCTCGGGAGGTGGAGCTTTGCTTGATCTCGGCCCACACGTCTACTCAGTCTTCCGAAATTGGTTTGGATCGGAATATAC
>JAEOTN010000141.1 GCA_016839865.1 Promethearchaeota archaeon
AAGCAACATTCGGATTTTGGGAATTAATCACACTTGAAATCCCAGGGATTGAATTATGTTCTAAATAAGGTGCTCCGTATTCTGGAAGTAGTTTTAATTGATTCAATCCCATGATATTTTGCATATCTTGGAGTGTACCACCACTATCGAAGAACTCCTTATTCATTAAGTAGTAAATCAAACCAAATGCGTGTTTAGATCCGAAATAAGGGAAATCTGAGCCATATATTAAAAATTCCGACCATCTTTTACCCGTTTGTCGTTCCATTCCGGTAGAGTTATACCAATTTCGGAAGTCTTTGAAGAAATTTTCAGCCCCCTTTCCGTGCAACATTGAAAGTTCTCCCCATGTATTGGGCTGACAAATAGTGTTATACACATCATAATCACCCACATTTCCCTGTGCACAATGAGCAATTATTACTTTTAGATGAGGAACTAAATCAGGACTATTCGTTTGCAGATAGTTACGAGTATTTTTAACTAATTCTCCAATATCAAATATAGATTGTTTGCCACGAGTGTCCAATATAACGGGTAAATGATGATAGGCTGCTCGTGCCAGGACTTTGACAGCTTCTGATCCATAAATATGATCAATCCACCCTTCGGAACGAGGATGCAATTTCAAACCTCTTGCTCCCAATTGTACCCCATTATCTACTTCCTGTATAGCTCGTGCTCCTTGTTGAGGATCACAACGCATGTATCCGATCATACGCAAGGAGAATGGAAATCGTGTAGTGAATCTCATGATATTGACAATCGAAGCTCGAAACCGTGCTTCTGGCATTTTATCACGGAACACATCTTGAAACGGAAATACACAACTTTGATCTATTAATTGCTGACCTTCAAATCGCTTAAGCATATCTTTATATGACGGATTCTGAATTTTTTCAAGATGTTTCAACACTTTGTTTAAAAACGGCATTTGAACGAATTCAAATGATAACCTAGTAGGTTTTCCATCAATGGTTGTCATGAATCTCTGTTCACCAGTTTTCACCCACTCTTGTTCTATCAAAGATTGAACTTGAGCCCAGAAGTCAAAAGTTCCAGATCCAGGGCTAAGTGGATTCATCATCTCCACGCCGTCAACATCCTTACCCATATGGCTGTGTCCATCAATAACCAAGATGTCTTTGTATTTAACGCCAGTATCTGCTTCTATTTTTACTCGTAACATTTGTCAACACTTTTTAACGCATATCGTCTGGTAAAGTTAATTCTCCTGTTAAAGGATTGTTTAGGGGATCTTTGGAATATTCTAATGTGAAATAGATCAAATCTCGGAGGATATTAGGAACTTGTCCTTCCTTTTGTTTAAAATCGTAAAGAGAAATTTGATACTCTGCTTCCGTCAAAGGTGGTTTTGCGTAGGTAATACTACCAAATACACTCTGTAAAACTGGTTTTAAAAAGGGAGAGTGCAGGAATCCTAGCTCTTTCAACTCATTCTTAATATATTTAAACATTCCTTGGACACTTTGGAATAAGAAACGATGTGGTCGATCTTTAGGTCCCAAATAATAATTTGAAAAATCTGGATCGTATTTATTCAAATCTTCATGAGTGATGTTAACAGCTTTAAAAATTCCAATTAAACCTCTCTCAATAGAGCTTTTTCTGTTTAAAGTTAAGGTTTCCGAACCTACATCTGGTACCCATCTTCTTTTCTCAAGCAATTTACGGGCTTTATAACATAGTGCTTGTACTAGCAAACCCAATCCGATTCGACGACAGATTGATAATTGGGCGTCCATAACTCGAACTTCCATTGTGTTCCAGTCCGTGAATGGGAATACATCTTGAAATCGAGCATCTTCCATAGAAGCCTTTTGAAGAACTTGAAGTAGATAATCCTTATCCTCTTGACTTCCCGTGGCTAAATAGGGAATATATTTGCTGGCTTCATTGCTGGAAAGCATAGTAGTGTTATGATATAATCGTAAGGAACGAATACAGTTAGGGGCTGTTATTCTTCCATCCTTTACTTTAACCACGTCGGTTGGAGCATTATTGATAATAGGGGAATTAACAGATAATGCAATTAAGTGGGGCAAGAAGTTTCGAATCATGTCGTAACATTGCGCACGTTCGACATCTGAAGCAAATGTTCCGATGTGGTGATGATCTCCCTGGCTTAATCCTCGTTGGTATTCCTTAGACGCTGGATTGAATGCAGAAGCAACAATATTTAAGTCTCTAGGTAAAGTTTCCTTTGCAAGATTGAAGAGAGTGCTAGCCCAGTAAGCTAACTCTTCAGCATAAAAACATGGCGGTGTAACTAATTCAAGAATATATGTAATAGCTGTGACATTCCCATCTCGTCCAAATGAATCAATATCCAAATACTGTCCATCATAAAGCATATAATTGATTCTCATTACTTTGCCCTTTTCTATATCCGTGCCCATATAGGCCATTTTACCTAATTTGTTTCGAATATATTCAGGCATTGGAGTAAATCTACGTTTGGGATCATCGTATTCGTAATTAATCAGCTCATTCATGATTTTTTTGGCGTCATTAGTGATTTCTCCCATACGATGTACCATTGCATCACCTTCGAGATAATTACCCGCATTGTCACAGATGATTAACTCCATTTCCATTCCATGTGAAAATGGTAATGGTGTCCAGTTAGAAATATCTGCTAAAATATCCGCCCATGAACGTCCATTTACCACATCAATTACTTTTGATCCTGTGCCTGTAGAAAAGACATCTTTAGTCTGTGAAGTACTCGCAGCTCTTCTTTCTCTCCTTGACAGATGTTTGGATTCTGTACTTGAGGGCTGTTTTGCTCCCCCTAAATTAAAGGTGGATGGAAGGTCCTGTCCTTTCTTTTTCTTTTTTCTCGCCATTTTTCCATGTCTCAAATTATGTAATTAAATATTGGTTAGGATGAAAAATCCTATGTGTATTGTGTTAAGTTGTATTTCCATATTATCGAACAAATTCCTTCATGAAATCTTTAAACATATTGTAATTATTAAGGAAATCATAGGTTAATACTAGATTTAAGAGTTTAAATTTGTTAGATGGTAAAATAGACTGTATCCACTCATAGATTTTCCCATCTTTAAACAAACCATCATCAATAATTAAGGAAACTTTGTCCTTGAACACTCTTTTAATTATTGATTGGATCACGATATTTTCTTCAGGGTCATCCCCTACGATGATAGTTGGTTTGGATAGATATGGGATGAAATCCAAATTGAATATATACATTTTATGAGGAACTTTGCCTGAATGAGCCACAAACAGATTTTTTATGATTGTTTGAGCCATTTCATATGATTCCTCTGTGGCATTTTTTAAAGGGATAATGAGATAATAGAATGATTTTCCCTTTTCTTCCTTAATTTCTGCATAACATTGTTCTATAGTAGGATATACCGGAAAATTGAAGCTAAATAGGTTCACAATGCCAATTACACTATTCATCTCACCGCTTATCAGGTTTTCTGACACAGTTCCTCCTAATTCTGAGACTTTTGCTATAACTGGGGTAGGTTTTGCCATTACATTGAATGCGTAATAAAGAGATGAAACAGGAACTTCATCAATTCTTACTTTTTCCTCTTCGATTTCTTTCCACAAGGCTTTTAGTGTGAGCTTATTTACATTGTCTCTGATTTCGGGAGGGAAAGTGTTTATTACATCCACAACATGTTGTGGATTATGTGAATGCGCAGAAATTATTGAAAGACTAGCAAGTATCTCAGTTTCTTGAATAACCATGCATTTTTGAAACAGATTTTGCATCAAAGCGTCACATTTCGCAGGATTACTTTTCATTAATATCTTGATCATTTCATAGTATAATCCTAATTGTAATCGCTGATTAGAAACCATACCAATTAATCCCATTGCTTCATCGAATTGTTTCAAATAAGAAAAATAAAAGAGATCTCGCAAGATTCCATCTCGGATCTCTACATTAGTTATATTCCTACAAAATTCGATTGCTAAATTCAAATCTTTTTCGATGGTATAACCAATCAATTTCACAAGTAATGTATCCTTAGTTTTCATATCTTGAACTGCTGGTAATTTTGAAATTGCGAGATCCTTATCTCTTTCCATCCCTGCATAGATAAAATCAGCAAGTAATTCTTGAACAGAAGCCTGATTTTGTACCATTTTCAAAATTTCAAATGCAAAATTCATATCGGTATTATATACACGTTTCGCAATGTCACTGAATTTATTGTCTTTTCCAATTTGATCAAGCGAACTAGAAAAAACTTTCTCATATTCACTTGCTGCACTTTCTAAATCTAAGATTTTCCCATTTTTGAACTTCGGGAGTTTCTTATTAGCCCTTGTTAAATCGTTGAATTTTACAAAAGATTTAGAGAGTGCTTCCTTTCCCCTTTTTTTGGATACTTCCTTTCTAATCCGCCAAACCTTCTCCTTATATCTGACTTCTTTATACATATTAGACTGGAGGACTAGCTTTGCAGATCCATTAACTGTTGGAACAATTGGTATGGTCAAAATGAATGGTTTTGCAGATTCTAAGGTAATTGGCTTTTGAAACTGCTTTGGAATATTTGCATTTATCCCGTCCATTGTGAAATGGAATTGAAACTGCTCCGATTTCGTAGAATTGTTAATGATTTGGAAAGTTAAATCATACTGCTTAGTTCCTAACAAAATTGCATTAGGATAATTTTTTGTAGTAATTGTGAGAAGATTTTGGTTTGACATTGACAATGAATATTGACTGATTGGCTACTGCTATAAATTTTTTTAAACAAAATTAAAACGAACTCTAGCGTAGGATTTTAAGGTTGATCTAAACAACTTTAGGCATAACGAATTGGTTAGAAAATTTTTCATAACAAAATTAATAGGATGTAAAAAACCTCTTCTTACAAACAAACAATATGAGTATACAAACAATGCAACTCTTAACTATCCGACCAGATGGAGAAGTTCACTCAATTCAATCATCGGATCCTATCCAAAAGTTGTTGGATCCTACGCAGTGCTATATCATTAATGACGACCAGAAACGGCAGATCTACTTATGGAAAGGTTCTCAAAGCTCTGTTCGGCTTAAATTTATAGGAGCAAGTAAATCACAAGAAATCCGGGGGCAGGTTGGTATGCACTATAAAGTAATAGCTCTAGATGAAGGTGAAGAAGCGGAATATCCTGATTTATATGAACGATTGCATGAAGCGCCTTCAACAGGATTTGCACAAGAAATTCGTGAAGAAAACGACTTGCAATGGGATCCTGGAACACCCACTAAACCAAAAGCAGTAGCTCGTCCAGTATCTAAACCTACACCAAAAGCTCCAGCACCTAAACCTACACCTAAAGCACCAGCATCTAAACCTGCTAAAAACCTAAGGGGATTTTCACCAACAGGGGGTGGAGATGCAGATGGAGCTGTGCAAGTTATGAGTTCGGGTGGCAAGGTAAATCAGTCCAAACCACTCTGGACAGGTGAAAGTTCGAGTTCGGCAAGTTACTCACCTGGAAAGGGACAATCAGCAGAACCTCAATTAGATTTCAAGAAAATTATGGAAACTTTGGAGTCTTTACAAATTCCTGATGGATATGAAAGAGAAATGATAATCATCGGAAATTCAGCATATAGCATTGTAGAAAAGAAATCATCATTTCTGGGAGAAACCAAAGTAGATAAAATTATGGAAAAAATCGGTTCCTTACCTGAAGGTTTGTTTTTTGCACAAGGTTATGCTCCAAGAGTGCTATGTGAAAATCAAAAGGTAGTAGCAATTGAATTCTTGAAGAAAGTAGGAGCTGGATCAGGAGCAAAATTAAAAGCATCTAGTAGTGATCCAAAAACTTTAGCCAAACAATTTGGAATGAAAATTAATTAAATTTCTTTATTTTATGAATAAATCTGTTATTTTTTTTGCGTAAAATCGGAATACAGTGACAATCTTGCTTAGATCTTTTAATTCACGGCTTGCTCCTATAAGAAAGAATCGACCGGCTGCAGCTAGCACTAAATAAGATTTCTCTCCTCTAATAACACACTCACTGAGATAATCGTAACCAATCTTACTCACGGCTTCACTTGCTCCTTGTAAAATTACCGCAGCGATTGAACTTAATTGGTCGGGATTTATATTGTATCCTGGTATAGCAGAAAATGCAATTCGTAATCCTTCACGTGTGACCAACGCTAAAGCGTCTAATTCGGTATGATTGGTTATTTCACCAAGATGTAACGCTAATTGCTCAGCTTCTTGTGGGGTTAACTCAGACATAATCTTCTTCTCTAGGTAGTAGTGGTTATACGATCTTATGACATACAATAACTAATCCAACATAAATATGTTAGTAACATACGAAATTGATTTAGGATTTAGGGTATACTATTTTATGGTATAATAGATTGATCTAGACTTAAGAAGAAAAAAAGTGTAAAAAACGTGCCGTTGCAAACTAGACTATTTGTTGAACCCCTTGAAGTCATATCGAAAAGATGTCAAATTTCTGAGAGTACAGCAAAAGAGATTGGGATTAATACAGGGGAATTAGTAACGCTTATTGATCCAAACACCAATAAGGAAATCACATGCCCTGCAGATGTATCTAGTGAAATATTAGACTTTTCAATTAAGGTTGCAAGCGATATTCTCACTCAAATTGATTTTACAGGCATTGAACTTATTGTATCAAAACCGACTGGATCTGTAAAACCTTCAGTACCAAAACCAACTGCAGGATTCACGGCCTTACCACAGAAACCAACTGCGACACCAAGTCCAACTCCTCAACCGGCTTCTCAACCAGGAATGACTCCAGCTCCACCTAAACCTCAAATGCCTTTTCCAACACAGACACCTCAAACTACACAAGCTCCTACCCCACAACCCGCCATCAAAATGCCACCTCCACCAAAATTACCGCCTCAACCCGGAGCTTTGCCACCACAACCGACTCCTACACCACAACCATCTATTCCTAAGCCTCAACCATCGTTTCCTACTCCTCAACCACAACCAGGGTTCCAATCGCCTCCCCCAAAATTAACACCACAACCTGCACAAGGTTTTGGTCAAGTACCACCTAAACCGACCCCAGGAATGCCTCCAACACCAGCACCTGGTATGCCACAACCTGGTATGGGCATGGATCAAGGAATGGGAGTACCAGATCCAATGGCAATGGCACCTCCAGATCCTTATCCTAATCGTATCGACGTGAATATGCTTGCTCGAGAAAAAGCTGGGGGTTTAGTTTTAAATGTTAATAAGACTTTAGGTTGTGACGGTAGAGTCAAACTCAATCCACAAACTATAGCTTCCTTACGATTAGCCCATGGCATGTTAGTTGCATGGGAAGATCCGTTAACACGATCACAGGGTTCAGCTAGAATTACTGCTGAAAACGTCCCGCAATTCGAGGTACACATGGATTTGGATACTGCAGAAGATACAAACATTAAATCCGAACAAATTGTGTTGTACAGCACTGAACCTCCTGTTGAATTCCAGGATGAAATAACCTTGGATGTAGTATCTCAACCTGGGCTTGACGGCTTTATTATGGTTAATCCGCGAAATGCTGCATCTTTACAAGTTTCCGAAGGAGAGGTTCTTTCTTTTGAAGACAATTTAACTGGTGCAATTGGTGCTGCAAAATTCAAAATAAAAGAAGATCTTCCGAACAATCAAGTTATAATTGATGCAGAACTGATAGAAGCTTCTGGCGTAGGTTCGATGGAAGTAGAATTAAAGAAAAATTTGCGACAAATTATTGCGCTACAAAGCGTAGAATTAGGAATAAAACCAATAACTGGAGAAAATGTCTGGGAAATCATTTCTAGTGCCCGTCAGAACATTGCTAGCATTAAGCGGTGGTTGCAAAATTACATTATTTTCAAAGGAATAAAACTCCGATGGGATGCCGCAAACGTCGCTTGTGAGTTCCTAACAACAACTCCTGATCTTGTTGGAGATGTGTTTGCTTCTATCACAGAAAACACCACAATCACTCTCAGACCTACGGGATTGGTTACTTTCAACGCAATCCTTATAATAGATATCTCTCGTTCAATGATGGCTCGTGATGTAGAGGTAAAAAACATTGGACCCGCATTAGAAGGTATCAAAGCAGCCATGAGTGCCAAGGAGATTCAAGATTTCCTCGCGAAATTTAAACCAGGAGTATTAGTGCCTCGACGATATAGTGCGGCTTTTGCAGCAATTTTGTTCTTATCCGAAAAAGTAGGACGTGGATTTGGTGAGAAAGTATCTATAGTTCGATTTGCAGATGAAGCTCAAGTTGTACCATTCTCGGGTGGATTACCATATATGGACTCCTCATCTGGTGCAAAAGATGTACTTGAGAATGCCGCAAAACTCATTGTAGAACAAATTGGAAATGCATATGGCCAAGCAACTAACCTTGGACTAGCAATGCGGAAAGCTCAAGAAATTTTACGCACGTTCGAAGCAATTGAAGTGAATGAGGAAGATAAACAACCTACTATGATTGTGCTTCTAACAGATGGGGTTGCTACAGATGGGAATAAATTCTTTGAATCTGTCAAAGATTTTAGTACTAATCCTAATGTAGTGATGTATATCATAGGATTAGGCAATCCTGATGATGCTGCAATGAAACGTGCTGCACAATTATGCGGTGGGGAATATTTCAAACCTGAAGATTCAGGTGAGCTCTTAATCTGGTATTCCAAACGTGCTCGAGATCTTCAAGTAAAAATGAAAGCTCATCAGCCCGAATAAACGATGAGTACTTCTTCTCTTTATTTTTTCTTATTTGGCAGAAATCCCAAGTTATCCTTAGCCGAACTTCTAAGTTATTTATCTAGAAAATCGACTGTTGTGAAAAATCATTTTTTAGACAAGAATTTCATCATTCTCGAAATTAAAGAGAATTTCAATCCCTATGAAGCTATCAAAGATTTAGCAGGAATCGTGAAAATTAGTAAAATCTACCTGACCACAGACGAATCCTCGAGTATTTATGATGAATTACAACACGAAAATTTCTATTTTGAAGATACTAAGAATTTAAATTATTCATTGACCTGTTATGGGAAGAATTTCGATGAACAATCCTATTTTGGAATTTTTAAAAGAATTTTCAAGGAACTAAAGCAAAAAGCTGTGGTGAAAAAACCCACTCCATCATCTCTTTGGAATGCGTTACAGAAAAAAGATTTTGTAGATATCATTGTTTGTAAAATGCATAATACCATTTTCTTTGGACGTACCCTTGTTTCTAGCAATATAAAGCAGTATAAAACGCGATATGAACAACGTCCTCATGTGGATGAATCTATTGGAAGCTCTATCCGTTTTTCGAAGATTTTGATTAATTTATCTCAACAACAAGGTAAACTATTAGATCCTTTTTGTGGGATAGGCACTCTATTACAAGAAGCAATATTAATGGGATTCGACGTATCAGGTTCTGAATTAAAAGCTGAACGAGTAAAATTTAGTAAAATTAATCTGAAATGGATTATTCAGCAAAATAATCTTCGATCAGCGAAATTTGATGTGATACAATCTGATGTCAAAGATTTAGACAAAAAACTTCCCAAAAACTCGTTTGATACTATTGTTACTGAACCTGAACTTGGTCCATTACTTAAAAAAACTCCAACCTATACCCAAGCTCAATCGATCATAAATTCTCTTGAAGATCTGTATATATCTACCTTTAGGAATGTCAATGTCTTACTCAAAACCAATGGAACATTCATTATTGTCCTCCCACAAATCATAACCTTAAATCAGAAGAAAATCAAACCAGATTTGCACAAATTGTTATCTAACACTCAATTGCATCCAATATCAGAATTAAATTTGTTCGGTATTATTGTTCCGTTTCCTTTAATATACCATGAAAAATGGCACAAGCTATTCAGATTAATTTACCTCTTTCGTAAACAATAGAAAATGGAAACGTAGACTACTGCTTTACCCATTTTCTGCCAGAAAGCCACCTCTTTTAGAGCGTGGATGAATAGCGACCTTCTTCCTATTATTTTTAAAAATTCCAAGGACTGTCTTGCTTTAAATAGTCAGACTTGTATGAAGAATCCCGAAATCATTAATTGTTGTGACCAGACATGCATGTGAAGATTGATATTGCTCATAAGTTCCGCATCTACCCGAACAAGGAACAAGAGGAAATCTTGAACAAGACGTTTGGGAGCTGTCGATTCTTGTGGAACCAGATGCTTGCAGAAAAAAACAACGTGTACAAGCAATTGAAAGACGACAAGGACGCGTTGCATGCCTACAAATACAAGACGGAGAAGCAATACAAGGAAGAATTCGTCTTCTTGAAAGAACCCGATGCCAAGGCACTCCAGAATGTGAACCGCAACCTTTTCCAAGCATTCCAGAATTTTTTTAATGGGGTGGCGGGAAAACGTCCACGTGTTGGCTATCCTTGCTTCAAGTCCAAGCACGATAAGCAATCTTACACCACGAACAACATCAACAATAATATCAAGATCAACTTCAAGAAGCGTAAGCTCAAGCTCCCGAAGATCAACGCGTGGTTGTCCTACCGTGACGACCGCGTGTTCGACGAGAAAATACGTAAGGTTACCGTCTCGAAAACCAAGAGCGGCAAATACTTTGCATCAATCTCGTTCAAGCGGGAGATAAATATCCAAGAAAAAGCAATCATTCCAGAAAGCAAGATCGTCGCCTACGACATGAGTTGCAAGGAATTCATGGTCGGAAAGAGTAACCGTTTCCTCAATCCAAGGTTCTATCGCAAGCAAGAGCACAAACTCAAGAAGCTCCATCGCGAGCTTTCACAAAAGCAAAAAGGCTCAAGCAATCGAAATAAGGCGCGTGTCAAGCTTGCACGGTTCTACGACAAGATCAGCAATCAGCGAAACGACTGGCAGCATAAACTTTCCTTGTCGATGGCAAGGGCACACGATGCCATTATTCTTGAAGACCTTAATATCGAGGGGATGAAGCGGTTCAACGGAGGTATCGCCAAGACTGTCACGCTCGATTTCTCGTGGGGACAGTTCATTCGGATGTTGGATTACAAGATGGGGCGTCGTGGGAAGCATCTCGTGAAAGTGGATCGATTCTACGCCTCGTCCAAGCTCTGTTCCAATTGTGATTACAAGCATGACGAGCTACGGCTTTCAGATCGTGAATGGACGTGCCCCAAATGCGGGATACATCACGAACGGGACGAAAACGCATCCAAAACTATCGAAAAAGAAGGAAAACGCATCTTGCGAGAAGAAAAAACCATTAAACTTATCACATCATCTACCGTGGGAGCCACGGGAAGTCACGCTTCTGAAGATCGTGTAAGACCTATAATTATAAGGGCAGTGGTCGATGAAAGAAGAATCTAGGTCCTTTAGGGCGTGGTAGTTCAATAATTAAAGTAGATAGTTATTTATGGTCATAAGAGTAGAAATAAGTAAAGAAATACTATCAAAAAAAGAATGGACAGACAATAAACATGTCAAAACTAGTTAAAGTGCTATTACGAATTGGAGTGGGAATTGTACAACTCTCAATTTCATTAGTAGTCATA
>JAEOTN010000556.1 GCA_016839865.1 Promethearchaeota archaeon
CTAGTAGAATAGCTTACGAAATTTCAAAAATTCCAAAGGTGAAATAAAAGATGCCTCAATTAAAAATCATAGTACTCGCACATCCCGCAGTATGGGAGGATTCAGTTAAAGATATAAAAAAAGCTGAAATGATAGTTACAGATTTAATGAAAAGGGGTACTAAGTCAAAATCATTACTAAATATTAATGATGATTTAGGAAAACGAAAAGGAATCTATAAAATTGAACAATTGAAAGATTCAAAATTTATTGCGAATATCGTTCACGAACGTGAAATTAAAAAAGATTATCAAAGTATTGAAGAGATTCTCGTTGAAGACGATTGTTTACCTGAGGATTATCAAGTTCCTATTCCAGTGCCAACAGCCTCAAAAGCGACTTTATTTTTTGACTTGAAAGAGGGGCTATGTTATATCTATACTGACTCCATTCCACCACCAATAGATACAATTGCTAGTATACTCATTGATTTCGGTTCAGATTGTGGTTTACCAAATAGCGAACTAAGACACTTTGAATGGAAAGAAGAACTCGTAACCACAATTACTAGGATAGCAATCGCTGAGGGATTCGATCCTTATAAAGTCAGAGCAGATCTTGAAACTGTAAAAGTAACTGCCGAAGGAGATTTTTCTAGTAATGAAGACTGGGAGAGAATTAGAAACTCAATAGATATGGGAAAATGGAAAACTATTGCCTTTGTAAAATCAAGAGAAGATAGACATTTTGTATTTGGAATGTCCAGACAACGAAGAAAACAATTAACAATGCCTTATCTTGGCGACTTGAACAATGAAGAATTATTAGTAGAAATATTAAATATGAGGCATCTTATTGAAAAAGCACTTGGATGCGATGTAAGGCAATACTGCTTTCCTGAAAAAATTACTCCAATCACAAAGTTCTTTCAAACTAATTATGGTGAGGTCTCAACTTGAAAACATCTCCCACGCGATAAGATCATTTTCCATAAATTCTTTCATATTTATCAGTGATTTTAATCCTTATTTGCTCCAACAGCTCACATGTTTTTCCTTCTTTCTCACATAATTCGATAATCTCTCTAACAAGTAATGGATTCTCCATTACATATCTACCTTGACCCAGTTCTCGCTCAGTACAATAAGCTTCAATTATTTTTGAAAAAACTGCTTCCCCAATATTTTCCTTGAACTTTTTCTCTAAATTTGATTTAACGCAACAACAGTCATCCAAAAGTAGCTCAGGAAAATCTTCAGGTTCTAATCCAAAACAACGCTGAATATTTTGGTTTGTTTCCTTTCCTTCACCATCTCGAGTATCTTCGTTCCAATCAGCATCCCATATTGTATATGTAGGAATTTCTAAACTATGGAATATTGATAATCCTTCCGGAATGCTGTGTTTACCTGAACAGGGTATTACAGCAATACCCATACTTTCAAAATCATAATCATCTTTTAGCGATTGACCCATAATCAACGCTCTATCTCTAATTCCTTCAACGAGAACGACTAGTTTAGCAAAAAACCCTTCGTTTGTCCAAGGAGTCATTAAATGAATTAACCTTTGCCTTAAACCTTCAACAGGGATTGATCCGGGTTCTAAATCTTTTGACTTCTCCACCAAAGCACATACTTTACCTAAATTGGTATCGACGATCTTTGTTTCTTTTGGTAAATCAGGAACGTCTTCAGGTTTTACTTTCTTAAATAATCGAATCTGGTCAAAAGATTGGTGACTGAGTAATAATGGTGAATGAGTAGCATAAATTACTTGAAATGATGTTGCTACACCCTCAACCTGTCCTTTTGTTAATTTTAAGAGAGTATTAAATAGGTGTCTTTGCCTGTCTGGGTGCTGATAGAGTTCAGGTTCCTCTATACCAATAATTAATCCTGGTAATTGGCTCTTTTTTTCCTCAGAATCACTATTATTCTGACTCGATTGTAATAAAGCCAATTCTTGAAACATTGTTAAAATGAAGGCTCTCTGGAGACCATGCCCACATCGATCAATTGTATTCTTATATCCCTCTTCTGTTACCTGGACAATTGTATTTGGTAATTCTATAGATACACGTTTTCTTTCTTCCCAATCGATTTCAATTTCAGTACCTGGAAAATATGTGTTCAGACTAGCTGATAAACTAGAACCAAGGTCTTTTAGTTGGCTATCCTTTGCTTTTTC
>JAEOTN010000142.1 GCA_016839865.1 Promethearchaeota archaeon
AATAGGGTTTGTTTTGAATAGATGGGAATCCAGTAAGGTATGCTAAACCTAACGCCTCGTCACGATATAGACCATCTTCTTCATTCTCAGGAAATTTGGAATCACTTATCTTTTCTAGAATCTCAATAAGTAATTCAGTATATTCATCATGAGTTGGAAAAAAAATACTGTGAAGATATACGCCATACCAATGAAAAAGATTATACACTGGATTTTTCGAATCTATTATTATTATATTATATTTTTCATAGGGATTATCTAATGTAGCAGATTTTGATAAAAAGATCATCAGTAAAATGAAAGAAAACTCTTGACAAGCGATTGAGGAAAGATCTCGATTTACCTTATGATTTTCTTTATAATTACTCACAATTTCATCTAATTTTTTACCTAAATTATCAAATGCTGTAAAGGAATCACCAGAATGCTTCTCCACGAATTTTGAGAATTCAAGATTATAAAATAAGCAGTTAAGTAAATGAAGGAGAAATCTGGTTTCTGATAATTCCATACTTCTATTGTTCATGCAAATCTTCTTAAAGATTTTTGGGATGTAGTGAAGAAATTTGTAACAAAAAAGCTGGAAGAAGGTTGTATGGTTCCCTAAAATGCATTGAAGTGTTCAATTTCCTCATAAATCCAAGATACTGCGCTCATATTTTAATTATGTTACCAGAAAAACCTCTTAACTTGAAATCCTCTTAATCTGAAAATAATTGTAGAAAAGAAAAGGGTCAAAAGAGGGGGGGGTGGGCTGAACGTTAATTTCTTTAAGGAAGGCTAGTGTCACCAGTTGTCTCCTGTAATCTCTGCAATTGCTTGAACCACCAGTTTATTGGTTGGTAATTGTCAGTTGTTGCTTTGTAGTTAGTAGTTAGTAGTTAGTAGAAGTGATCCTGATAAATTTGGAACACACCAGTATCATGTGTTCTAAGGGCAATCTGAGTATATCAGGATGAAAATTTATACTTGACACTAAAGTAAAAATGTATAGATTTATTACAATACTTTTACACTTTTCTTATATCTATGTCGCAATCTACCACCCATACGAAAAAAACAAAACTTACAAAAACGCTTGTAATATTGAGTATAGTCCTACTCCCCCTAATAGGTGTGACAAGTGCAGTTCTGATCTGGGATATCAGGATAATAACTGGACATGTTGAGTATTTTTCCATTGGAGGTGGATCTTACGGAATTGTTGATCGAAACGAGAAAATATATCACCCAATAAATCTACCAGAATATTTCAGAGTTGATGGAATGAAAATCCTCGTTTTCGGAAAGATTCGTTATGATTTGGGAACATATGGAGATCCAGGGCAACCCTTTGAAGGATGGGTATATCTGGAGCTTTAAGAATCGTCTTCTTGACAGATGGTTTCCATGGAAATGACGCATGCTTTGAATTTTCAATAATCAAATGCTATGAATTCAAAATACTCATGAAATTCCACATCTTCATAATATCTTATTAAATCCAAACCGTCCTTGACAATACGACCCTTGAACAAGCCAAAAAATGATTTTATACTAATTTCTCCAGATTCAGTAATCTTGTAATCACCCAGAATATCTTCAACATAAAATCCTTCAATTTCATCCATCCATCTGAGATCATACCAAAATTCTTTCTTTTGATCTTCTGTCAGCCCTTGTGCATGGGAATGAAGAAGATTGCTAAATTTTCCTACATATTGACCATCGGGCACGATGTGCGGTTCATAATCTACTACTGATACATCTCCATATTCTTCGTTGTCAGCGAATGGATAAAACTGAAGAATTGTAACAGCGTCAATTACTTCATCACCTAATGAAAAGTCATCCTTGAGCATTTTTCGTATTTCTCGTCGAATACAAATATACAATCCATCATACCGCAACATACAATTTAACCCTCCCTTTTCGTCGAACGGCAAGATTCCGAAGTATCTTTTATTTTCAAAGACCTAAGAAATTCTACCCATTCCCATTTAGTTTTTGTGTGTCTTGCTTTAGATTCTTTAATAAATCTCTGGAGGAATTGAAATATTGCATTTAGAACGGTTAAACACCTCGTTATATATCTCCAATATGGTACATCTAACCTATTAAGACATATGAACAAACCATTCATTTAATCCTTCACGCCATTCTATTAAGTTTTTTCCTCGATTTCCTAGTTCTCTAGCCATAAAGTGCACCGAAAAGAAATCCTCACTACTTTTATTACAAAAAAATCCCTCTATCTCTATGATGGGGAATATCCATCGGGACTTCAAAATGAAACTGCACATTAATTTTGGGAATGAACAACCTCCCCCAGAGATTGATGGTATTGCGGGGGGATTTGTTCTATATTGTCATAACTGTGAAGATTTCGCTAATATTTCGTATATCTTACCGAAATTATCGTACGTGGAGCTGGTTCTAAATGAGTGATATTTCCCATAAGATAAATAATTCTAATAATATACTTTTTAGACATATGAGGAGGTCTTGAGAAAATTGTTCAAGAAAATATTTGATTACATTTTTTTAGACAAAATGCCATCTACAGTGGATGAGTATGGTTTCAAAATGGATGAAATTGACGATTACGGAGATTTGTTTGATGTTCCTTTACTATCTAGGGAGAAACTTGTTTTCTTATCGTTGTTCATAGATTATCTATACATAATAGCACACAAAACTAAGTGCTCAGGAAATATTTATGGGTACTTTGCTAGATCTCAAAATTTTCTTCTTCACTATATTGGTGAGGATTTCTTGAGATTTTATGGCGTCTTAGAACTCAACAATGAAATCTATAGCAAGTGTATAAGTGAAAATTTTCAGGATTATACCCATATAGAAACATTAGCTTCTTGGATCATAACTTTTTGGGAATATGGTCTCAATATTTTAGAATTACTCTATTTTTGGATTGGTTACACAGAAGAATTTTTCACAAAGGGTGATATAATTGAAGCAATTAGAATATGTGAAGAAAAACCTGAACTTAAAAATAAAAAATTAATGGATGAATGGAATTATCTTTTAGAAACTATAGGTTAAATCACTTGAGATTTTGAGTGTGGATTCCGCATTCCCCGCCACACTTAGAAGTGTCAATCCAGCGACCCTCTCGTTCCAATTGTTCTGGATGTATGGGTTTTGTGCATGTAGCACATCCGAGACTTCTATACTTCCGTCCATCATCAAACTCCATTTCATACCATGGATGTAAGGGAATATTGTTATCACGTAAATACGCTAAAACTTCCTCTTCTGTGAATGTGAGTATCGGATTTATTTTCATTAGACCGTTTTTATTCTCGATCTCCTCATAATCTAATCTAGTACGACCTTCCGTATTACGGAGTCCTGTGCACC
>JAEOTN010000143.1 GCA_016839865.1 Promethearchaeota archaeon
AAAATAGGAAGAGATATTGGTATGAAAGCTGGTAGAAATGTTTATCCAGTTCGTTGAAATTATTCTGTGACTGTTGAAAATACCTTGATTGAGATATAGCATCCCGAATTTTGCCATATCTCTAGCATTGATAACAAGACCATGAGATCCATAAACTACTCCATTTTGCATCATCCAATTACATTCTCCGAAATCTAAAGGCTTGAATACATATTTTAATGCAAAATCATACGCAGAATATCCAATTGCCCTTTCCAAGATATGGATCAATACATTTACAAGATCATTATTATATAGAAACACAGTTCCCGGAGTATGTTGCATAGATAGATTCAACACACCTAAACCTAAATAAGATGATTCTGGAAGCCCTGCTGTCATAGTCAATAAGTGATAGACTCGTATTGCTGATTTACTTGCGTTTAAGTTCTCGATTGTACAATCAGGAAAATAATCTAAAACATAATCATCAATGCTCAAATACCCCAACTCCACAGCAATACCGATCATAGCAGAAACGAAACTTTTCGTTACAGAAAAAATATGATGGGTTTTTTCGATTCCATATTGAGGATTGTCCGCATAGTATTCATAGACTAAACAACCATTTCGGATAATAAGCAAGGACCCGACATTAATCCCACTAGTTGATTCAATATAGCTTTCCATTTCAAGTAATTTAGTAGCGTTCATTCCTTGGTCTTCAGGTTCGCAAATCACCCAATTATACTCATATTGGTAACTAATTCTATAAATTTCAGATGTGACCATCCCACCTATGACCAAGATAGATAAAGTAATGATTAGGCTGGTTCGTAACATCTTCTTCATATTCATACCTCATTGTTCAATTTTCATTCTAATTTTAATCTCTTTTGTTTCAATGTTGTATAAAACGGTGCTTTATTTTTACCTAAAGCTTGGTCGTAAATATTAATATATGGAAGCGAGAATTTGTATATAGAATATTTAACTGGTTGATAAAAAATGAAAGAAGAAAGAGAACACGTAAAATTACCGTTTTCCAAAGATGTACCGGTAGTAATGATGTCCAGATTTAAACAACCATGGTCTGGATTATTAGCATTTTTAGTACCATTATTAGTGTCCATGATTACATGGTGGGTGTTTTTTGATCCCCGATTTAACATATTTCATTATATTAATGATCCCCCGACTGATCCCGATTTCATGATTTATGTAGCTCCAACGATTGGGGGACTTGGACTTATAGGAGTTCTTTGGGCTATTTGGTTCGATAATTGGCCTCAATATCGGTATGTTCGCAAAATGTGGCTTATTGTACTGATCGGAACACTGATTAATTTAGCAATTATGGCTATACTTTATTTCGTTTTAAGACCTTTATTTACGGAATGGTATGCTGCCAAACTAGGATTGACAGATCCGTTTATAATCGATTATGTGGGTAAATCAATTTTTGGAGCGTTAAGTGGCTCAACTTTTTCATTTGCAACTTTATTTGTATCTGCAACAATGTTCTGGCCATTCTTTAAATTTGACCAGCCACTTAGAGGAATTTTTGTGTGGATAGTTGGTATAATTATAACAATAATTACATGGTTACTTGGATTCGCATTATTTGGGGTTGATACTTCTGCACCAGATGCTACGACCGCTATCACTGAATGGTATTTCAATGCTTTGGGAATTTCACAATGGACGATTTTCTATTCCCTACTAACCCTCATGGTATTTGAATACAGCCCTTGGACTAAAATCGCAAAAAAGCAACCATATGTAGGACTTTTTGGATTCTTCGGGTGTGGTATTTTAGGAGTTTTGACATTTATACTGTTTAAATATGTTTCCCAATATGGACTCCACCCTATTTTTGTCGCTTTAAATGGAACAGGTCCCGGAATGGAGCCCGGTTTTCTCATTTCAGTGGAGCGAAGTTGGTTGATTTTTAATTATTCCTTTGCCGATTTCATGATATCTGCTGTTATTATTGTTGCATTGTTTTTTGACAATTGGCCTAAAAAGTATAAACAAGGTAAGAATTTTCTGATTCGATCGATATTTGTGTTAGTAATTGGAATTGGGGGATTTTTCGTTTACTATCTAGTTTCCCCATGGATTTTTGGTGAACCCGCGAACAGTTTCACAAAAGCACCTTCCCATTTTCTAGTGTACTTCTTGTGGATAGAGTTGCTTTTCGCATATGTATGGAGAAAATGGCCGATTTATAAGGTATACAAAAAGAAGTGATAAAATGTACAATATTGGTTACAAAAATATACCAACCGATTTTGAATGGACGGGAAATTGGTCCGCTCGTCGAGCCAAGTTGACTCCCAATAGAGAAGCAATTGTAGATAATATTGAAAAGAAGCACTACACTTTTCATGAAATTGATGTAAGAGCAAATAAATTAGCTCAAGTCCTGCTGGAAAATGGAGTTCAAGGAGGAGATCGAGTTGCTATCTTAGCTAATAACTCAATCGATAGTATTGATTTGTATTTCGCTTTGGGAAAGATTGGAGCTATAATGGTTCCTCTGAATGTACGTCTCTCTGTTCCCGAATTAGAGTTTCTTATAAAAAAAACCCGACCAAAAATCTTGTTTCACGATCTGAATATGGTGTCAAAAACAGTAGAATTAAAGAAGTCTGCAAATGTGAGTAAATATTTCGCCACTGGATTGAACCCCATAGATGGAGATCAGAGTATTAGGAACATTTTTACTAAAAAATCATTTCAACCAATTAAAAGACCATCAATAAATATTGACGATCCTTCGATCATTATGTTCACTGGAGGGACAACTGGTTTGCCAAAAGGAGCAGTACTGTCTCATCGACTTATTTTTTGGAATTCCGTCAATACTATAACCTCATGGGGGCTTAGTCCCGATGATATTCAGCCATTATTATTCCCCTTATTCCATACAGGCGGATGGAACGTCTTATTACTTCCATTTTTCCATATAGGAGCAAAAACTATCTTGATGGGAGATTTTGATCCTTCTGAAACTTTGAGAGTCATTGAACAAGAAAAATGTTCAATTGTAGTAAGTGTTCCTACTGTTTATCATGTGATGGCAGGTTTACCACAATTTAAAACCACTAATTTTGATTCTGTAAAAATATTTATCTCTGGAGGAGCACCATGCCCCGTAGCTATTATGGAAAAATATTGGGCAAGAAATAAACCGTTTAAGATGGGATATGGATTAACTGAAGTAGGACCAAATAATTTCTATCTTCCCGAAAATGATATTAAACGCAAACCAAATTCAGTTGGTTTCCCAGTATTTCATTGTGATATGAGAGTGGTGCATCCAGAAACCAACGAAGATGTACCACAAGGAGAGGTTGGAGAATTACTATTGAAAGGACCTCATATTTTCTCCGGATACTGGGAGGAGCCCGAAGAAACAAAAGCAACTATTGAGCCAGATGGATGGGTACATACAGGAGATTTAGTAAAGATAGACGATGAGGGCTTCTATTTCATAGTAGGAAGGAAAAAAGAGATGTTTATCAGTGGAGGAGAGAATGTTTTTCCTGTCGAGATTGAAGAAATTCTCTTTAAACATCC
>JAEOTN010000014.1 GCA_016839865.1 Promethearchaeota archaeon
GAGGCATCTAAGAGCTGGAATGGAAACAATTATGGATATGAACGGGATTTTGTGACGTTAGTATTTTTTTCCGGACTTATGGAGACCAAATTACGGTTCCTGTCAAATAATCAATCTACTGAAACTAACACTGTCCAAGTATATGACACCTTGATTACTTGGGTACAATATAATGTCACAGGAACCTCGCCTGAAGTATCTATCATCAATGGAGAATTGAAGGTACAAAGTTCTGATCTTTTCTATTCGATCACTCCAATGGAAAATGGCATATTTCAAATTGAAATCCCGACAACTAATATCGGGCAGATCACTCTAGATCTTACAGCTTCTGCTGGATCTAACTATGAGCTTTCTATTGCTTATCTAACGTTACGTGTAAAACCGATTCCAGCTAATCTACAAGTAAATGTCCCCGAATCCAATATTTATAATCAGACGATTCTGTGTTCTATTCGATTTATGGATGATGTTGGGCAAGGTATAAGCCTAGACGATGCACATTTATTGGTTGAGACGGATGAACTTTTGTTTCTCTCCATCATGGATGGAGAACTCGTGGGGAAGTATATTTTAAGCTTTAATGCTCCATATCCGGGGACATTTCAAGTAATACTCACCTTACAAAAACCAAATTATGTCTCTCAGAGCATACAAACTACAATTTATGTGGATCCAATCCCCATGACTAATAAACAGGATATTCTACAGGTTGTAACCGAACATGAAACAAAAATGCTAACCATTGAGTTAAGGAATTCCGTTGACGATACACCAATAATTGGAGCAAATGTGACCTATTCTTGGGAGGATGGCTTTGGAGTTATGAGAGATCTGGGGAACGGAACATATGTAGTGGAAATCCCCCAGGATAAATTTGATGTAGGACAAAGCTACATTATTGAAATTTCAGCAGAGAAAGCAAATCACGCTACACTTGAGATAGAATATGTAATATCGTCGAAATCGAGTTCATTCTTAAAACGATATTGGAAGTACTTTGGAAGCGTTGGAATTCTAACGGTTTGTAGTACTAGCAGCTATATCTTGATAGATCGCAAGAAACGACGTGCACAAACAATACTAGCAGCTCGAAAACAGGTGACACTAGATTATATTACGGATATTGCCCATTTCATGGATTTATTGGTGATCACCCCAAGTGGTATCCCATTCTACAGTTTTACCGAAAGTATTAGTCCGAAGGGACTCGATCCCTCCCTTTATTCCTCCTTCCTTTTGTCAATTAAGACGTTTGCTGAAGAATCCCTTCAAACCAGCCAAATGACTAATGAGGACCATTTCCGATTTGGTGGAACAGAGATCTTTCTGTACCGTATTCGAGATCTCATCTTTGCTTTCTTTTTCTCTGCACAGTTGGAAGAATATAATGAATGGAAGAAAGTATCTCCTAGGATATTACAACACTGTCGGGAGTTTACTATTCAAATAGAAAGGGACTTTCAAGATGTGATCCGTGAATTTGTAACACACCATCGCGTAAGAATCATGGAAAAATCGGAGTTAATTGAAGTTGTCATTAAAGGCCTTGCACTAGATTTCATAATACCACATTATACAATTAACATGAACGAGCACAAAGAATCTAATATTATTAATGAACGCATCATTCTTCAAACCATTGAACAATTGGCTTTAGAAGTGGGTATAGTAGATATATTTCAAGTTTTTGAGCGGTTGAAATCGTCTGAAATACCCGTTGACGATGTATTGTACGTATTCTACCAACTCCGTAACGAAGGTACGATTGTACCCTTTGATTTAAACGAATGCCTTTCTATTATCAATGATAGTTTACTGGGTTCAACAACGTCTCCAACTGATGTAGAAGAAAGTATGGACATTCTTACAGAAAATTTAAGGGATCCAACAATTTTCCCTATAGAACTAGAAGAACAACTATCAGTCCTCGAAGATAGCCTGAATGATTCGAAAACTCTAACATTTAATCAGAATACCCCAGAACACGTTTTATCCCTCTTAGAAAGATTAAAAACCATTTTAAAGACTTCTTTTGAAGAAAAATAACTTAGATGGGCTTGGAATGGATTTACAATAAGATTTCACAATTATTATTGTACCAATGCTCTATATATCTGATTAAGAATTATTCGAACACTTTTATTAGACATACCAACAAATCACCTAAAGATTTTTATGATAAAATTTCATTTTGCTTAATAATAGCCATCGAGAGTAGCCAAAAGAAAAATAAAATTAACCGACTTTAACAAATATGCCCCATAATTCCGTATAAATAGCCGCACAACAGGAATGGGGGAACGGATATGAAACGGATCAGACAAAAATTATTGTTTATGATAACACTTGTCTTAATGTTAATCCCCTATATCCTAATTATAACCCCCGAATCTGTTCAGGGTATTATTCTTCTAAATCCCGACAATGAACCAAAAATTTCGAATGTATTAGCCACCGACATTTCTGAAACTAGTGCGACAATTATATGGGATACAGACAAGAAAAGCGATAGTACTGTAAACTATGGCTCATCGTCGGATCTTGGAGATACTGAAAGTGACTCATCATTGGTAAAAAAGCACTCAATATTACTGGACGGGCTTTCACCTGCAACTACGTATTTTTTTGAGGTTCAATC
>JAEOTN010000144.1 GCA_016839865.1 Promethearchaeota archaeon
TTAATGCATCTGCTAAGATATTTCCCAGTTCAGAAGCCGTATCGTAATCTTGCATCATCATACATATGGGTACGAAGCTGAAGGTTTTATCACCTGCAATATACTGTAAAAAAGGAATTTGCACTTCGATACTGTGTTCATATCTATGAGCTGTGTCATCTTGGTCTATGGTACCAGAATGTATCTTTTCAGCAAGTATAGTATTTACTGGCACTTCTCCCAAAGGTGTCTTCCAGGTTCCTTCAGTCATAACTGAAATACCAGAACCTGCTCCTGTATGGTTTGGTCCAAGGATAATAAAAGTATCAGCAAATCCATTTTGTGCAAGGCTAAAGTAGGCATGGGATGCAATCGCACCTGAATAAACGTATCCAGCATGAGGTACAATCAGACCTTTAATGTTCGTTTTTCCCTGGGTTATTTTTGGAAGTTTTCCAATCCCTCTCACATCTAGAAAGCTTTCTTCTATTTGCTGTCTTAGACTAGTTTCAGTCCCAGGGTAAAATTGACCTGCTACTGCTGCATTTCGAATTTTTTCTAACACTAAAAACCCTGATATATATAGATGTGAGTAACATTAAACTTACCCACAAAATATAAATACATTCGATTTATACGGATTTAAAATTAGGACGGGAGAACCGTGGAAACTGTTTGTCACATCGAGATTATCAAAGACGGGAGAGAGTTCGTTGCTCGAGCACACTTAGCAAACGGTTCTGTTAAAGAATACCGTCATCAGGTTTTTGAGGATGTCCTTACAGAAATGGTGATTGATCTTCAGGAAGAATTGAGTGAATCCTAAAAATTATTCTTTTTTGTCTATTGCCTTATTGATTTCTATCTTTTGTTTCTCATAGTATGCAATAATTGATACTCCTACAGTGCAAATGATTGCAGTTCCAAGAATGATAACAAAAACAATATCTTCAAAGAATCCTTGCATTCCTGGCATTAATTCTGATACGAGATCTGGACCAAAGTTTATTGCAAGAATAGCAGCAGCAAGTCCGCGTGGCAACATGACTATCATAGTTTGTTTATCATCTTTCTCAAAACCACCCCGATATGTTGTAATCTCTATTGCTAAATATCTGAAAGCTACTAAAATCACAAGAATTACTATACCTATTAGAATGAATTCAATTTTCTGAAAACTAACAATCATTCCAAGAAAAACAAAGAAGAAAGTCCTAATTATGAATGAGATTAAGGAATGAGAGTGTTTTGATTCTTCATCCATTTCAAATTTCATTTCTCCAAATCTGAACATCTTCAGAACTTTCTTTCCATTACCTAGAACAAGTCCAAATACAAGACAAGCAATGGCCCCCGCGCCCTCACCGCCTTCTTCTACAGTAACTAATAGCGCGGTTAGTGAATATACCAAAAAGACAACTGCAAGTGTAGCAACATAAGAAAATTGTTGTTTTCGAACTTTGTGCATAATAGGAAGCCATGCAAGACCCAGAATTAATCCCATCACTGCCCCTACAGAAAATGTGGTGACTACATTTCTTGCACCAAGTCCAATATTAATGCCTTCTGCGCTAGCACCAACTACCATATAGAAAACTGCAAGGACCACAACAATACAAAGAGGGTCAGTGATGATACTTTCAATAGATAATGCCATTTTTGTTTTTTCCTGAAGATTTTTCAATCTATTTGCTAAGGGAATGACTATTGGGCTACTTGTTCCCCCCACCATCGCTCCCAAAATAATTCCAATTACGACGCTATGTCCCAAAGGTATTGAAGGTAAAAATGTGGCTGAGATAGCAACGACAATTAACATTGTTGCGAGAACACTTAGGCTAAACGCACTAATGGATAATAGCAATCCTCTTGGAGCTCCCCGGAAGAGTTGAAAGAGATCTGTATTGATACCACCGTCGAAAAGAATAATAACAATAGCTACGGCTGCAAAGAATTTTGAAACAGTCATTAAAATACTCTCGGATACTAGCTCTTGAATATTAAAAACAGCGCCAATTATTAAACCGAAGATTAATAGCCATACAATGCTAGGGATCTGAGTTCTATCAAAAATTAAATTTCCTACGAACCCAAGGACCATTATTGCTCCAAGGGTTATGATCGCCATTATAATGTAGTCTATCATAGTTGCTATCGCAGAGTGAAAAAGTGGATTTAAAACTTCTCTTTTATTTTCATTGAGAAGGAGGTTAGCGATAACTAAACATAAACATTATCAGTATGAAGAAAATCAATGCATACATTATGTAAACCAGCATTTTTCGTTTTCTAACCATTGATTGATATTTTTGTTTGCATTCATCCGAGCAAAGATTCTCTGTTATTGGAATTGCTTTGCCGCATATCTGACAATGGGTATGTTGTCCTACTTTTTCAGCCATGGTTATCCTTATACCACATTTATTCTTTGATAAAATAGTTTTTCATTGTCAATAACGTTTTAATTAAATATAATAAAAGATTGATATTTATCATATAATTTTAATATTTTTAACCGATATATTTATATAACAGTGGTTACATGTATAGTGTGTCATCCATTAGCACATGGTGATTATTAACGGGAGGAAGAATATGAATAAAAAAATATTGATAGGATGTTTTGGGGCAGCAGTCATTATTGTTTTGACATTGTTTACATCTGTAGTTGGTACCCAAACTACCGAGAATTTAGAAAATAATGTATCACCGTTGTTCGAAATTCGAACTGAACGGGCTATTGAAATAGAAGTTCAGAAAATGAAATGTTCGTTCATTGGTGAAAATAATAGATTTTTTGTTCCAAGACCGGAAATTAAGAGAATTTATAGAAGCGAATTTCCTACTCAACTTGGTGAATGGACTTGCTCTCCTGGAGACCTCTGCTTCCTCGAAGATTGGCCGTCATTAATCCTTCTAAAATGCAGGACCAATAGTATCTGTCTCACTTTTCGTCCAATTTGCTGGTGGACCCAGGATTGATGGCTTCTGTTTTACGTTTATTCCTATTTGTTTGAATGGCCGTAATAGTAAATATCTTGAGAATTACATTAAAAAATCTCTAGTTAATGAATAAGAAATATAGGAGGTCAACATGAATATAAGAAAAAAATATGGATTGATTTTTGGAGCTGTTATAGTAACAGTGCTATTGATTTCATCCACAACTGCGATAAATGTTGTCCAATTAAATGTTAAAGAATCTAATGATGTATATGTTGATCCAAATATACATTTGACAAGAAAGCATCTACCATTGCTAATAAGAACAGAAAGACAAATTGAAGATCTTGATTATAAAAAGATAGTTCAAGAAATAATAGATGTAATAAAAAATAATATGAAAGCAGATAGTTACGATATTCAGGAAATTATCGAAGATTATGATTTAGATGTTTCTGAAGTTTATGCTCCAGCATTAATAACCACTGGTGGATCAGACTGTGCAGGATTTGCTTTTACTATTCCTGGAGGTTTGTTGCTAATGGCGGTCACTTCTTTGCTGTCTTTTGGAGGTTTATATTTCCAGATTGGCATAGGTGGGATAATGTCCTGGGAAGCCAGTAAAGAAAATTCACCCCATTATGGCATACATATAGAAATTAATGGAAATTCATATACAACTAGTCATGAGGGCTTTTCAATTGGTTTTTTTGGTACTATAAGCGGTCATGTTCAACAACATCCATGGGACGATGATTATTTTGAAATGATTGGTTTAGCTTTACTAGTTTTTATCAGATAAAGGTGTTCTATAATCTTTCTATTACAACTCTTCCATCAACAATATCAATATCTATAATGGCTTCAATTTGAATATTAAATTCCTCGCATATGCTCTCTGCACACATGCCCTTATCAATCGCAATAAAAACACCTTTAACAACCACTCCCATCTTTTTTAGAGCTGTGAGAACAGCTCGTAGAGTTCCACCGGTGCTAAGCACATCATCGACGATTACAATCTTATCTCCCCTTTCTAGACCGTTTATACATAATTTTGATTTTGAATAACCTGTAACTTGCGCTACAGAGACCTCGTTTGGTATGCAATATTGCTTTTTTCTGATAATTGTAAATGGAAGTTCTAAATCAAGTGACAAAATAGATGCAAGCGGTATTCCCATGGCTTCCATTGTAACAATTTTATCAATTTTTCCGCACTTTTGTATGAGTTTTTTCATTTCACCAGTAACTTCCTTTAGTAAATCTGGTTTTATTTCAGGAATTCCATCAGTTATAGGATGTATAACATAATAATAATCTCCCTTTTTCACAATAGGGACTTCGAGTAATGATTTCTTAAGTAATTCCAAGCTCATATCTCTCCAACCTCAACACATACTTCTTTTAACACAGGAATAAATTCATCAATAATCTCTTTTGTTATCTGTGGCATAATTACTAGACGTATGCATGAAAGTCGTTCAATCTTATTAACTTTCCATCCTTGTTTGGATAGTCTATCCACAACTTCTGATAGTTTTTTCAGTTTAACACCAAGTACATTCATTGTTGGTTCAGTAACAAGTTCTAACCCAATTTCCTTTAGTTTTTTTTCTGTGTAATGCGTAATATTCATGCAATTCTTGATCAACTGTTTGTAGCCTTCTTTTCCAAGATATCTTGTCACTGCATATGCTGCGGCAACTGGACCTCCAGATCGTGTTCCAGGCATTCCTGCTTGTTTCTTGCTACTAATATAAGGTGAGTCAACACTAATTTCATTTAGCCATGTTCTGTCTCTTACTAGAAGTGTCCCCAAAGGAATAGCCGAGTAACCCATTTTATGGGCATCTATTGATATAGTACTTACCCCTTTCAATTGAAAATCAAATTCTGGAATATCGTAGTTTAATTCTTTTAAGAAAGGTATTGCATATCCTCCAAATGCTGCGTCTACATGAAAAAATAGATTCTCATCTAAACAGATATCACTCAATTCTGGAATTGGATCAATCGTTCCAAGTTCAGTTGAACCTGCGATACCTAATATTGCAGCAGTATTTTCATTTATCTTATCCTTAAGTTTTGAAATATCCATTGTATAATCTTGTGTTAGTGGCACTTTGACAAGCTTGATATCCATGAGAGAAGCTATCTTTTGAAAAGAGAAGTGAGCACTATCGGGAAGGATTATTTCTTTCTTTCCGGAAAGCTGTTTGGCAATCCACATTGCAGTTATGTTTCCTTCAGTTCCACCGCTTACAATTAGTCCCATTCCAGATTTTGGTGTATGCAGTAAATCTGATACAAATGTAATCAATTTTGATTCAATTTCTGTAGTTCCAGGAAAGAGCTCAGGATCGCCAAGATTTGTTTCCAAAAATTTGATATAAGCTTCCCTAGCAATAGGGTGTGGTTGGGTACACATAGAACCTAGAATTCGTCCACTTTCGAAGCTAAAATCTTTTTCTCTGAATTTATTTAGTTCTTTTAATATTTCATCTCTTTTTTTAGAGTTAATGGAGGGCATTAAAATGGATAATTAGTTCTAGCTCAAAAATGATTCTATTATTCAAACCATCACATTTTAATATAGGAAA
>JAEOTN010000145.1 GCA_016839865.1 Promethearchaeota archaeon
CTGGTTCTGGTTCTGGTTCTGGTTCTGGCTCTGGTTCAGGTTCAGGTTCTGGTTCTGGCTCTGGTTCAGGTTCTGGTTCTGGTTCTGGCTCTGGTTCAGGTTCTGGTTCTGGTTCTAATTCAGGTTCTGGTTCTGGTTCTGGCTCTGGTTCTGGTTCTGGCTCAGGTTCTAATTCAGGTTCTGGTTCTGGTTCAGTATAAGTGGTTTTATCTGTGCTTTTTATTTTCGCAGATGATACATAGCCCATTGAAATCTTAAAATCCAAACCAAGACTTTCCCATTCTTTGCCAAAGATTTCCGCTAATTTCTCCTCTTTAGTTTTAGTGACATTAGTTCGTGTATCGATTGTCTTCTTTTTACTGATTTCTTTAGCAACTGCATCACATTTCTTGACGAACTCAGGAATCCGGGCATTTTGAACAACCTTAGTTAACACAATTGCGCTAACTCCAACTACGATAAGTGAAATCCCTATTAATAAATAGAACGTAGGGATACCTGCAAACAAGGAATGCATTTTCACGGTTACTTGCACAGTGAATGTATATGTCTCATAATTTTCTTGAGATATTTCTATAGTACCTTCAACCACTTGCCGTTGGACGAAGGTATTGACATTTCCCGAAACCGTATATGTGTATATTCCATTACCTGCATGAGTGAATGCTATTCGCTGACCTTCAGCAGTAATATATACTACTGACGCATTAATTGCATCAGAACTATCGATTTTCTCAGAAAGATCAAGGGATATGGTTGCTGCATCCCCATGAGGGATTGTGAATTTCAATACATTATTATCCAAAGTTCCACTTGTGAATGAGTAATCGAATTGATTTTTCACAATTTGCATAGTTACAGATGCGACTTTTGCATCATGATTTAATTTATCAAATTTGATATCAAAATCATAAGTTCCTTCAGGCAGATTTTCTGTGCCATAATCTAATACATACACACCATTTGGATACTCTGTAATCTCATTAGTAATTGTATCTGAACTTTCGGTTCCATTCGCATAGAAGATATCAACTGTGCATGTTACAGTAGCACCTATTATTCCAGCACCACTTCCATCTACAGTATATTCGAAATAAATCGGATAAGACTGCGTTAGGTTTACATTTGGAGTGACATATGAGAAGAGGAAATCTGTAGGATCTGATGAATTAAGACTTGTCGCTAAAGGTCGAATGCTTAATCGCACATCAAATTCTTGTTGCAGATAGTTATCTTTGAATGCTGTAAATTTCAAAATATAATCCCCTATGTTCCCAGGATCGGATGTATCGATTGAAATTGTGTAGGTACCAGGAGTACCACTTTCTGGGACGAATACAGTATCAAATAACCAAGGTGCATCGTAGGAAATGGTTGCATTAGAAATTGTATTAGAATCCTCATCCTCATATACAACATCAAATATGGCAATTTCAGTCCATGTGTTTATCACAATCGGTGGAGAAGTTACGGTTGTGTTAATCGGATTAATTACTAAGGCTTCCACAATCGGTATTGGTCCTGCTCCATATCCTGGTGTCGTTGCTTCAATTAATACATAATAATTGTAATCATCTCCACCAAGAATTATACCATCTGTCAATGGATTGAATGTTATCTCATAATATCCTGTAGTCCCATTATTAACCAGATCTTCCTGGTATGCAAGAGTATTGCTTTTCACGCTATATAATTTTAAGACTGGGAATGCATCAATCGGAAACGTTGATATATCGGTCGCTGTTACCAAAATGGATGCATAATAATCTTCATCGTAATCCATATTCGTATTAAGCGTGTTTAATGCAGTAATATTGGTTGAGTATTGTACTGAACTAACGTTAAAGCTAATTTGAAATTGATATGAAGCAGTTCCATCATTCGTGAAGTTTACATAAAGATCACTATTAGGTTCAAAACTCATGTATGTCTTATAGTATTTTGCTCTAATGGAGTAGTTTACTTCAGGAGACGTATTATTATCATAATAGTAAAATGGATTTCCATCATTATCCAGAGCATCTCCTACGTCATTGGTTGTTAGATTTACGAGTATGTTGGTCGTTGATCTATCAAATTCAGTCTCATAAACTTCTATCAGAAATCCTACTGCAGGATCGTCTTCCGTATCGATGAATTCTAACTGTACTTCTGAAAATGGAATTTCAACAGATTCTACTGCTTGATAATAAAGATCTACATCAATTGAACCTGTATTTACACTTGTATTATGGCCTATAACAATTACTCGCACTTTCCCACTTCTTAAACCATCAGGACGCAAGTTCCCATCACTATCTGACCACAATGCAATTCCTCCAGACCAACTTGTAGTGGAAGTTCCGGAAATATCTTCATAATATACAGTATCTCCTCCAAGTTCGAATATTAATTGTACTTCTATGGAATCAATATAATCTGTAATCCCTGTCATATCAATTTCAATCCAGTTTAACAAAGGATCTACTTCATAATCGAAGAAATATTGATAGTCATTTCCTCCAAGATTGAGTACGGAAGTATCATCAAAACTATCTATTATTGAAGTACTATTACCATTTGGGCTGATTGTTGTGTCATTTACATAATTTGATGCCATATTATAATTATCGTTTTGATATTGTACCGAAACATCGTATGAAGATCGAGCAATCCATGTAAACTCTTCAAGACCAGTTGCTATACTGATATTATCTCCTACTAAACCGCCTTTAGTTTCGTTCCAAACAATTAAATTTCCTGTTATGAAATCTCCTCCGCTAACGTCTGTTACGTCAAAATACACTTTTTGAAGAGGAACGATAAATTTTTCTTCCTGATATAAATCCACTACACTGTTAATTATCACAGAGTCTGTATATACGGTTTCTTCACCATAAATTAGAGTGGAATAGTTAACTTCGACATTGTAGGTAGCATCAATTAATAAAGCAAAATTAGCCTGTCCGTTTTGATCAGTATTTGTTGTTTCTGAAAAACCCGTTCGTGTGATCGTAACCTTTGCATCATAAACAGGTCCATAATCCATATCTAAAATTTGTATCGTTAAATCCGGATTTTTTGCTGATGCGTTATGTGTATGATAACCAGGTTCTTGTCGATACACATAATTATCCCATGACCCGAACACATTCAACATTGTTTGAAATTGAGGTCTTCCTCCTCCCACCGATTCATAAGATGGGGGACTAACCCATTCTGCTGTTGTATCTGAATTGTTCCATACAAGTACGCTTGGTTCCAGTATGTTGACACCATCAAATTTTCGAAAACTACCAACAGACATCTCGACTTCTCCGTCGTTATCTACGTCTCCAAAGCGTGGAAAATAGAGATTTTGATACGGTACGGATGTGTTTCCATATTGCCCCCATTCAAATTCTTGAACGATTCGATCTGGAGTGTTTTCATCACCCTTAATTTCTATTATCGCAATTGCCGAATTCCCACTCTCATCAGAGTTTCCTATAATGATTTCTGTGTAGCCATCATAGTCCCAATCGTACATTGAACCAACACATGGATCGTTGAAATTAGGATCAGTCGGAACATCATAAGTTCCCTCATATTCCATCTCATTTGTTTCGTTCATTTGCCAGATGTACAGAAATTTATTGTTATCATGGTCAGTCGAAACTACTTCGATATTCCCATCATTATCTATATCGCCCGCGGAAATTGCTCTGACTTCTTGGGGTAATATCCCACCATGACCTGAGTGGACAGCTTGAGTGACATTTTTAAAATCAAAATCTCCCATTCCATTATTCATCCAGTAAAAAAGAGTGTACCCATAAATATCTCCTGAACCTGCATCTAAATCTCCGCCGATAATATCTATGAATCCATTATGATCTAAATCAGCGAGTGCCATCGCTTGTATATCTATTTCTCCTGTACTGAAGTACTCTTGAACATTCAAAATATGGTTATTTTGTCCATCTTGAGTGATATTAAATACTACAATATAATTCCGATCTCGATAATTAGTAGCAATTATCTCAGAACAACCATCGTTGTCCATATCTGCAGCAAAGACGTTTGTTAGTGTCCATCTTTGACCTCGGATTGATGAATCAAGAACTGATTCAAAACTCAATGGAAGCCCATTTATAGTTTGTAAAGCATAGAATGAATCGGTTTGAGAGCTATAATCCATTAACCAAAATGAATCAGCTCGATCACAAACTAGAAGCTCAACATTACCATCTCCATTGAAATCTCCTGGAACTGGGTCTAAATATTGTTCAAGAGCTACATTTGGTCTTCCATCATAAATTATGTCACTAAGATCTTCATTCCAGATAGTTAACGCTCCTCGATTTGTTCCAGCAACATCCTCTTCACTTCCATATGCAAGATGATACATTTTATCTCCAATTACATCTGTATTACTATTGTAATCTTTTTTCCAGATTAAGGAATCAGGAGTAACCAAACTTCCACCGGTGTTTTCAATAGTGTCAAAATACACCATGAACGTCCGATTTGCATCCACATTAGATGAACCCGGCATTTCAAACCAGAGATACCCAAATGCATTCGTAACTGCATCATAATTATCATGTTTCTCCAATGGGATGAATAAGGATGGTAAAACATACCAGTTCATTTCCAAGGTTTCACTTGCATTAAATAACTTGGGATAATAATTTGGGGTGGTTCCTTCATATTCTACTACACGAACGGAATCTTCATCAAGTTCTTCTCCCAAATATCCTGCATCATCTAATGCTTGTGTGAAGTTAACACTGATTTTTACAGAATAATTGGTTCGATTAATAAATGTAGAATTTACTTCCAGCGGAATTCTATAAGTAAAAGAGGTAAAATTCGACCAATCATAGACTCCCGAGGGATTATATTCAGTAGATGAATTCGGTTCGAGTAAAGTGATATTAGAATTTGAGGATTCTTTTGAATAAATAGCACTAGGAACCATCACAAACACGCTAAGCATTAATGCAGTTAAAATCATCGTAGTTGTGAGTAGTTTTTTATATTTTGATTTCGTCAATAACTATTACACCTTCTTTTTCAAATTCTTCAAAATAAAAACAGTTAAGAAAAAATGACGATCGTAGTGCTAAATGGATTATGTTAATTATACACGAATGTAGAACAGAATGAAAGAGATAAAAGAGAAGTAATTGCCGACATAATTAAAAGAAACTACTTTTAGTTAGAAGTTGCTTTTTTGGTAGTTTTTTTTGATTTTGTTGACTTTTTTGTAGTAGTTTTCTTGGAAGTGGATTTTTTCTTTGGAGATGTTTTCTTTTTGGTAGGTTTTGTAATTTCTTTTGCAATCTTTTCATCTTTACCTAAATCTACTTTTTCATGTTCGTGGTCGTGATCATGGTCATGATCATGTGCTGCTGGTGCTGGAGGTTTCTTATAAGAGTGAATAAAATTAACAGTTCCAATATCTAGATTATTTTGAAGGTCGTAACTGATATAAAATTCACTCATTCCGATGTTCTGTTGTAATCCAAAGAAGTCTGGAGTTCCAATGTTAAGAATATTTTCTGTTTTCTTGTATTCTATGTTAAATTTATCTTGTTCCACACCTGGTACTCGACGTGATATAAATGCAAATATCTTATCATCAAATTCATCAATACGTTCAAGAGGTTTTAATCGATACTCAACTTTTCTACCAGCAAGCGGATGATTGAAATCTACACGAATACGTCCTTGATCAACAAACATTACAGTTCCTTGTTTTCCGGTCTTCTTATCCTTAAATTCCATACCTAAACGAGGTTTTTCTCCAGTTATTGCGACAAATTTTTTGAAAGACATTTTTTCGATGTTTTTTGGATCTCTTACTCCAAAGGCATCCTTAGGATCCAAAATGACGGTTTTTTCATCTCCATACTTCATTTCTCCTGAAGCGAGTATATCTCCGAGTTTTTCAAAAATACTTCCACTTTTCTCTCCCACTAATATTAATTCTGGGGTATACATATGAGATTTTTCAGGATCATAATTCGGGAGTTTTTTTGCATCCTCTTCGTTTGATACTTGAAATGTTATGGACGTTTTATCAATTGCAGTAGGGACAGTCTTACCCATTAAGTCGAGTTTCAGAAGATCACCTTTCTTTACTTTCTGACCAATGTATCCAGATTTCTTCTTAGGGGGCTTCTTAGTAGTCTTCTTGGTGGTTTTCTTAGTAGTCTTCTTTTTTGTAGTCTTTTTAGTAGTTTTTTTCTTCTCTACTGCTTCTTGTTTACTAGGCATAATTCATACCAATTACTTGTGTTGCGTGATCGTTAGGTGCATTAAATAAAGATTTTGTGCTTTTAAAGGTCTTAAACCATTGTCACAAGATTAAAATGGAGAAAGTGCGAGCTTGAATAAGGAGATATTTATTGATCATCTTTATGACTGCACAACCCGACCATCCTACAAAGCAACAGATTATTCAAACACTGGCTATTGCGCATATTCCTTATGAAGTAGTTGATCCCTCGATTTCATGGTGGAAACTTAAGAAAAAATTACACAACTATCCTGATCCACTGTGTTTGATTGCTCCTGATCACCCTCGAATCTTCACTTTATGTAAGCATTTGACCAATACAAACTTCAGTGTTATTAACTCTCCCGATATAACACTCCTGTGTAAAAATCGCATTTCAATTAGCTTGAAAATCCAGGAACTACTAATTCAGTACAAAAAGACCAATCTGACTGCTCCTATCCATATTCCAGATCCCCGCTATTATAAGAATCCAAACATGTTAATAAGCACACTGGACCTTTCTGATTTCCCAATTGTAATTAAATATCCTGTTAATCATACCGGGATTCATTATGTGAATATGAAGCAAGCCCACGAATTGGACTCGATTCCCCGTTTCTTCAAGAAATGTGGGATATATGTTGAGAAGTATATCGAAGCACAAGATAATCTATTGAAATGTTATAATTTCGGTGATTTGGTAATTACACAGCAAGAATCCAACCATCAATCTTTATATCGTGCACTTAATTCCAACTCAGAAACCTATAAATCTCGAAAACACCGAGGTACAATTGAGACTCCGCCTGAGATTAAAGTCTTCACACACTACATTGCTAAAGAGCTAGGAATAATACTATTTGGAATGGATTTTCTCATTACAGAGGATAAAAATTACTGGTTGGTGGATTTCAATGACTTTCCTGGAGCTCGAGGAATTGAAAATGCAGGAGAAGTCATCGCAAATTGCTTGATTCGAGAAAGAAGCTAATTATCAAAATCTTCCCAATCATGTATTTTTTTAAAAACGATCCTAACTCCTTTTTGATGTGAAGACTTACCATGAACAACATTAAAATACATCAAGATTGATTCTCAACTATGCAAGATGTAAGTCACTTTGTTACGGGTGTTGTTATAACTGCGTTCATATGGCGCATAATACCTGATTCTAAGCGAGACAAGCAAAAAATTGTAGAAAATCCATTAACTAGAACTCTAATAGGACCAAAAATTACTGTAAATTCTTCAATTCGACTTGTGCTCATATTAATATTATCATTTTTCAGTCATGCACTTGTAGATACTCTTGCAATATTCACCTATCACTCGGGTGGGATAGGAGATAGTGTGTTTGACACAATTTGGTATATATCGGTATACATTGCTGAAGCTGCTTTTGCGATTTATGCGTTACAGCTAGATTACAGATATATAGCTGGAATGTTTGGAGCTATGTGGTTTGATTTATGGGATTGGACTATTCTCAGAGCCTATAAATATTTTAAACCAGGAGACTATTGGGACTTCCATCGTATTGAATCTGTTTTGAAAGATTTTCTTTTTCCCAATTTCACACCACTATATTCAGCGAAATGGGCGATAGTTATCGAGATATTTTATTTTTCTAGCTTAATTTTTCTATGGCTTGGATTAAGCAAACGGTGGAAATCTCATGATAAAGCGTGGAAAGCTCCCTGGTGGCTCATAATTACCACTGTTGTTATTTTTGGAGTATGGTTAGTATTATCACTCATAATTCCATCGTGAAGTTATTCTTTATTACACAATTTAGAATAATGAAAAAGAGAGAAAGCCAATAAGATGGCTGAGTAGTGCAAATAATCGATAACCCCGCGCAAGGGCGTCCACATCCATCCGCATGCTTTAGGATGGAGTATCATTCCTATCGATTTTATTTTTTAGTTTTCTTTTTTGGTTCCTTTTTCGTATCGGATTTGGGTTTTGGTTTCGGTGCGAGTTTCCTGAGCGGTGAGGGTCCTAGAGCAGTGATTTTTGCAGACATGTCAACCATAGTTTTCTGAAACTTCTGACCTTCAGCTGCACTACAATAATGCATTTGAAGTCTGGCAGGTTCCAGTCCTACTGAATCCATGACTTTTCGGAGATATTGAACGTTTCGACCAGAATGTTTAGCTCCAGTTTGGTAGTTACATTCATGTTCATATCAACCGACTATTGCTACACCGTCTGCTCCTTTTCCGAACGCACGCATCACCATATCGGAGGACACTCGACCTGAGCAGGATACCAGTATCGACCTAATGGTCGTTGGGTATTGCGCTCTAATAGTTCCCGCCATGTCTCCTGCACCATAACCTCATTTCCAACACATGAATGCAATGATATGCAAATTTTCTTGGATTTGGGTCATTATTAGATACCTCCTTACTCCGTAACGCGATAAAGTAAATTATCGATTACAGCGTTGAATTGGGTACCGCGTGAGTTTCGAACGGTTATTGCTTGACTGGGACAAGTTTGTGCACAAATTCCGCAACTTCGACATTTAACTTCATCCACAACTGCGAATTTCTCAACAGGATCAAGCGAAATGGCATCGTATGGGCAATTTGTTACGCAAAGTCCACATTTCGAGCATCTATCTGCATCAACAATCGCCTTTTCCATACGCATAGTATATTCCCCGGGATTCATGATGATGTTAGCTGAAGATGCTGCCCCTTTAGCTTGCATTATTGTTTCTGCAATCGATTTTGGACCTTGAGATGCACCTGCTAGGGTTACTCCCACTGTGCTTGTATCGACTGGATTAAGTCGGGAGTGGAATTCTTTAAAGAATCCATCAGGACTTCTTTCCAGTTTGAGGACCTTATTGAGAGTTTCAACACTAGTTGCAGGTTCCATTGCAGAGGATAGAACAATCATATCAAACTCTTGTTCTTCTATTTCAGAGCAATTTTCCAGCATATCTTGCATGTATACCTTGAGATTATGCGTTTCGGAGTCTTCTTGAATACGTGGGATGGATGCCTTGACGTATTTCACGCCATATTTCCTGCTTTCGAGATAATATTCTTCATAGGCCTTTCCACCCGCCCGAATGTCTATGAACGCTACCGTTATATCTATGTTTGGGTCATGCTGCTTGATTAATTTCGTATTTTTGATAGAGATAAGACAACATACTCCACTAGAACAGTGTTTGTTCCGTTTAAGATCCCTACTTCCTACACATTGTACGAATAGTATCTTGTGGGGGTGTTTTCCATCTGAAGGTCGAACAATGTCC
>JAEOTN010000146.1 GCA_016839865.1 Promethearchaeota archaeon
AACACTCGTCTCTCCGTGGTTGCCAAGGGCGCACTTAAAGGAATACTACCTGATGATGAGATCGAGGAATTGCAGAAAAAGATTGATGATAAAATATTGACCTTGGAAGAATTAGATAAATACGCAGATAAAATAAGGGGGCGAACCCCGGGATTGATTGATCTAGTATTTGAAACAAAAGATCCTCTCAAAGTTACATTGATGTTCCTTAACAACCAGAGCTTTGACAAAACAATTCTTGAGAAAAATGCATTGGGTGATACTGTAGCAATTTTGGAATTGGAATATGGATTAGATCTCTCTTCGAAAAAAACCTGTCTGGAAATTCGTGAAACCTTGGCACAGAAGGTCATCCTTGTTGAATTTGTCAATTCATTAATTGGAGATATCCCAACCCAATTGAGTACAATTGAATTGCCGGACAATAAACCCCATGTTAATTCCTGTGTTAATCTGGTCCAGACCTGGAGGTCAAATCGGGATTATAGAGAAGGATATGTTCAGTATGCTAACTTAGTTGAAAAACAATTATCTATTGCGAATATTGAATATACTTTACCCCAGATCAAAGAATGTGAAACATTCCAGTGCATTGAAGAAAACCTCCAATTGATGGTTGAAACAGAGATGATAAGAGAATCCACAGAAGAACTACTGAATCTCACCGAAAAAAGACAGAATCAATTTTGGTCATATGCCATTGGAGAGATAAAATCAAGATGGACATTAATATACATAGCCGGTTCATTACTTATTGAAAGCGGCAGGATCGAAAATTCATTAATAGATAAATATACGTCCACTAGCGAGATTGTTGATGCATACACACAAGGCGATCATCCTTGGTCCTTGCTTGATACTTATCATCGACGTATGGAAAACAGATATCTTTTATTCGAATCTACAACAAAACGTGAGAAAGAAAGCCTCTCTAAATTGATGAGCAAATGCAGAAAAAGATACCTGGAACTCTGTAATAAAATAAGTCAGACATTCATTGACACATTAAAATCATTTGATTCAATAACTGAGGGTATTGTCAAGCAGAATGAGATTTTTAATAAATATGTTTCTCCAGCGATAAGGCAAGGAAAGACTGCTTATTTCCTTATTGACGCATTGCGTTTTGAAATGGCAAAGGAACTAGCTAATAGTTTAAAAGAAGGATACGACGTTGAAGTACAAGCCACACTGGGGATGGTTCCTGCAATTACACCTGTTGGAATGGCAGCACTACTCCCTGGAGCTGACAAATCATTTACATTAGAAACACAGAAGCCAAAAGGTATTCTACCAACAATCAATCAAACGGTCATAAATGATCGAGAAACGAGAATGAAGTGGTTCAAGCAAAAAACAGGGGAGATAATTGGACAAAATGATCTTGTTGTTAAATGCTTCAAATTAGAAGATATCATAAATATATCTCCTAAGATCGAAGATCAAATTCAAGAAGCAGATCTTATTGTAGTCACATCGCAAGAAATTGATCAAATATGTGAAACTGGAAATATTATTGCAGCTAGAAGCATTATGGATAATATCCTCAAATACATCGTTCGAGGAATTAGGAATTTGGTACATATTGGGTGTAATTCAATAGTATTAACTGCAGATCATGGATTTTTATTTGGAGAAGAGATTAGCGATGATATGAAAATTCCTTCGCCTAAAGGAAAAATTATTGAAATACACCGAAGAGCCTGGATAGGGAATGGTGGAAATGAGGATCCCGCATTTATTAGATTTCCAAAACTTCTATTCGATCTCAACGATGAATTAGAGATTGCTTTTCCATATGGCATTGGTGTTTTTAAAACCGAGGGGAAAATGGGTGTATATTTCCATGGTGGAATCTCACCCCAAGAGATCATAATTCCTGTTCTCAATATTTTACCAAAGAATATAGAAGTCCATTCACAATCTGTCATCTGGGAATTTTTAACGCTCAAGGATGCAATAACTACACGTACATTCACAGTTAGGATCAACGGGAAATCGCAAGGATTGGAATTTACCCCACCAAAAGTTAGAGTGGAAATCAAGGAAAAGGAGAAGGTAATTTCTGAAACTTTCGGGGCAACTTATGGATTTGATGAAGAAACAAAGGAAATTCAATTAGGATCACAAGAATCAAATAATCTTGAATTAAGAACAAATGATGTGAACCTTGTTATTGTTGATGAGCCTAAAGGAAACAAAGTCGATGTTTATTTAATCGATGCTGATACGGGCTCAATGCTACAATCAATAAGGGATATTAAGATTAAAATATCAATTTGAAAGGTGTTTTTATGTCTGATCTAAATGAAAAGATCGCAAATACATTCGCGGGTAAAGTTGTCAGAAAAGACCTTGTGAGAAAGGTGAAGGTCGGGGCCAATATTCCTGTTTTTGTATTAGAGTATTTATTAGGAAAATATTGTGCAACTGACGATCCAGCCGCGATAGAAGCAGGTCTTAAGGTAGTCAATAACACTATTGCTGAAGATGTTGTCAGACCAGACGAGGCGAATAAAATTCAGGCAAAAATTAAAGAATTTGGTGCGGGTGAGCTCATCGATAAAGCAAAGGTCAAATATTATCAGAGCGAAGATAAATATTGGGCTGAACTTGTCAATTTTGGAAGTAAATACGTCCATATCCCAGAGGTATTTATCTCAAAATATGATCGATTACTAGTTGGTGGAATTTGGTCTAGGATAAAATTGAACCATATCTATGATGATTCTCCCGGAAAGAAGAAGAGCCCTTTTTGGATTAATGAAATTAATCCGATTCAAATCTCGAGTTTTGATTTCGATGAGTATTGTCAAGGTAGAAAGCACTTCACATCAGATGAATGGATCGATCTATTGTTTCAAACTATAGGTCTCGAACCTTCAAAGTTTGATAGACGAATTAAATTGTTAATTTTGTTGCGACTGATTCCATTATGCCAAGCAAATTATAATCTAATAGAATTAGGACCTAGGGGCACCGGAAAATCATATGGATATCAAGAATTATCTCCATATACTATACTAATGACAGGACCAACAACTGTCGCAAATTTATTTTATCATATGGGTAAAGGAAAAATAGGCCTTGTTGGACTTTGGGATGCTGTCGCTTTTGATGAAGTCGCGGATCTTCAAAAAATGAAAAAAGAAGTTGTCACAACCCTGAAAACGTATTGTGAATCTGGTAGATTTGCACGAGGTAGAGAATCTATGGAAGGTTCGGCTTCAATAGTGATGTTTGGTAATACAAATCAACCCGTTGAGGTTATGGTAAGATCGTCACATTTATTCGTACCTCTTCCCGAGATTATTCGTGAGGATCTTGCTTTTTTGGATCGAATTCATTATTATCTTCCTGGTTGGGAAATTCCTAAGATGCGCATAGAATTTTTTACCAATCAGTATGGTTTCGTTGTCGATTATTTTGCTGAAGCGTTAAAGGAGCTGAGAAAACATAATTTCACCGAAAAAATTGATACCTATTTCTCATTGGGTAGTCATTTGAACGCTAGGGATGTTAAAGCGGTTAGAAGAACTGTTTCAGGTTTAATTAAGATGATTTACCCTGATGGGGAAATAACTAAAGAGGAAATGACAGAATTGGTGGAACTTGCATTAGAAGGAAGAAGAAGAGTGAAGGAGCAATTGAAGAAGATGGGATCATACGAATATTATCAAACATCATTTTCCTATATAGATAATGAAACGAGAGATGAGAGGTTTGTCGGTGTCCCAGAAGAGGGGGGTCAGAACCTTATTGCAACGGACCCTCTTGAACCAGGATCCATCTACACAGCTTCCGTAGATAATCAAGGGAAAGTTGGATTATATAGAATTGAAGTTGGAATTTCAACTGGAACAGGTAAATTGAAGATTGCTGGTGGTGTTGATAAACAAATGAAAGAATCAATACAGAGAGCATTTGCTTATGTACAAGGACATAAAGTTGAGATGGGAATCGGCCAAGCTTTCGATACAACAGATTTTCATGTTCAAGCAATTGATTTACTCGGTAACAAAATAACCTGTGAATGTGGTGTGGCATTAATAATCGCAATCGAATCCGCTATTAAGAAACGAAATGTAAACCCAGCTATGATCGTCCTTGGCGATCTCACTATTCAAGGTTCAATAAAGGGTTTACATAGTCTACTTGAACCTTTAAGGATTGCAATGGACAATGGGGCAAAAAGAGCATTGATACCTATCGAAAATAAACGTGATTTTCTCGAAGTTCCTGGAGATATTATTGAAAAAGTAGATTCGATATTTTATGGTGATATAACCGTTGCGTGGATGAAAGGATTAGGGATGAATTAGAATATGTCAACATTGGTTGAAAAATCCTTTAATCCATCTACCAAAAATTATCAATATATCAACTTTCCCCCGAATATAGCCAAAACGGTGAAATTTAACCAAAACCCTAAATCATCGAATGTTAATTACCTCCCGTGGACGCCGGGCTATCCCCCAGACAAGGAGGAGAAGGCGACAAATCAGCAGAATTAATGCTGAGGGAATTTGAAAAGTTAAAAGTTAAATTGTAAAATGCAAAATTATATTATTGCTGAGCGTAGGGGGATTGATGAATTATGGGTGGGATAGCGATGGATTATAGCTGAGGGGAAATACATTATTTAAAAAATACTTTTACAGTACCCTCCTTTCGTTATTAAAAAATGATTGATTGATATTATTTTTGATGAAATACATAAGAAAAAATATTTATAGTGTATTCTTTCTTATAAATAGTAAAAAT
>JAEOTN010000147.1 GCA_016839865.1 Promethearchaeota archaeon
AGTTCAGGATTTAGCAGTGTTTCCCTGATTAGATTTGGCACCGTATCAAGTTTTGGAGAGCGAATGCGTTTGTTAGGATTAGCATTGTTAATTGGTGATCAGCAACCACTTTTTCCATATCTTGCAATAACATTCTTGGGAAATGCCCTTGGCATTGCTCTCACATATCCAAAAATTAATGCAAAAATTGTAAGGAATATTGGATATACTCTTGGTTTTGTGTTTATCGTAATAGCGGTACTTGTGGGAGCTTTTAAAGATCATTTTGCAATTGGATTTGGAATTATACCTACTGATTGGTTCTTGATTTTGGGAGTAGGATTACAAATATGGGTTATTGTCAGCTTTTTATTGATATTTGATTTTTCGAGAAAAGCTCAACAGAGGACTAAATACACAAAATTCATTCGTAGAGCTGGAATATTGGCTCTTACAATTTTTACCTTACAATCTCTGGATTTCTTTCCACGGTGGATATTATCAAAGATATCTGAACTTTGGGGTAATAGTAGTGATTTTATAGGATTTTATCAATTGGGAATAGGGAATTCTTTTCTCACTACATTTGTCGTATTAGGGTTTTGGATTATTTTGATTAGTTTATGGAGCAAGATAAATTTCACATTATCATTTGATTGGTTATTCAGTATCTTGCAAAAATTAATTTCAGGTCAAAAAATAAACTGGAAAGACCCGATTGGATCCCGAGATATAATATCTCAAGCAGAATTGATATTTATACCCCCACCAGAATCGAATTGAACAATATATTATGGAGGATTCAATTCAACAACCGAAGTTATAAGAGATTTGAACGCAGTTTCTACTTGTTCCCCAGTTTTTGCGCTAGTTGATAGATATGTTAAATTATGAGTTTTTGAATAGTTTTCTGCCTTAGCGTCATCGACAACAATAAATTCCTTTAAGTCGAGTTTGTTTCCTATCAAAATCATAGGTTTTTCCCCACGCAGATCTCGGAAAGATTTTACCCATTTTTCACAACTCTCAAACGACTTCTGGTTAGTTTTATCAAACACCAATAAAGCACCTTGAGAACCATCGAGATATAATTTCCGCAATGCTTCATATTTATCTTGTCCTCCAAGATCCCAAATCTGGGCGGTCACACGCAAGTTATTAATTACTACTTCATGCTTAAGTAAATTCACACCTAATGTAGATTTAAAATCAGTCGAAAATCTATTTTGTATGAATCTATATACAAGAGAGGTTTTTCCCACACCTCCATCACCCAAAAGACATATTTTCATTTTTATTGCGGTTTCTTCTGCTGCCATGTATTATCTACCTTAGTTTTATTTCATCGTAATTTACGATTTATATAATAATAAGTAGGAAGTAAACCTAAATTGGTTTACATTTTCCGTTGAACTACAACCGCCTAAAGGCAGTGGATTCTTGATTCAATGACCGTTGCTTTCGGATGAAAGTCTTACATGATCTCCCCAAGCGTAACTTCCCGTCGTTCCGACGGTAGAGATAAGCGTTAACTCTTGCTTTTTTAGTATTTCTGTTCCTTCTTTTAATAAGTTGATAGATGCATTTCGATCTCGTTGGTGAAAGGAACCACATACTTGACATTTCCATGTCCTTTCATATAATTTGAGGTTATTATGTTTCCAACCACATTGTGAGCATAATTTGCTTGATGGAAACCAGCGATCAACTACTATTAAATGATGTCCTCGTTCTACCAATTTATAGTGTAATTGGTTCACAAACTGATTCCATGAAAAATCTCTGGTTACAGATTTAGAAAATCCCGAATTAAATTGTTGCATACCTTTAATATTCAAATCCTCAAGAATGATGCATTCATATCTATTTGCTAAATCGGTAGATAATTTATGACACCAATCTAATTTTCGGTTGGTAATTTTTTCATACAATCGGGCTAATCTGAGTCTTGCTTTCTTTCGATTCAATGATCCTTTTTTCTTTCGAGATAATTCCCGATGTAATTTTCTTAGCTTTTTCTCTTCTTTTCGATAAAATCTTGGATTTTGTAGGTGGTGAACTGGAGAAACTAAGAAATCTGATAAGGACATATCGAAAGCTTCGATTTTGGACACATCAATCTCTTGCTTAGGTGAAACTTCGATTTCTTTTTCAATCAAGATAGAAACATAGTATTTACAGGTCTTGGTTTTCGAGACTGTAATACGTAGTATGGGTTCACTAAAAACCCGATCATCCTGAAATTTCATCCATGTTTTAATTTTAGGGAATTTTATCAATTTTTGGGAAAAATCTATTTTGATATTATTATTGATATTATATGTCGAATAACTCTGTTTGTGTTTACTGGACTTGAATTTAGGAAATCCAACTTTTTGTTTCTTTTTTAATCCATGATAGAAATTCTTAAAGGCAATTAAGAGATTTCGAGTAGATGTCTGTAGAGCTTTACTATCAACTTTTTTCAAAAATTTAAACTCCGATTTGTACCGTTTCTCTGTTTTATATTTATACGAGAACAATTTCCTTTTATCATGTTTTAATTCGTTATACACAGTTATCCTTTCGTTTAACATCTGATTCCAAAGAAATCTACAACACCCGAAGGAATTATCCAGAAATTTCTGTTGTATTTGATTCGGATATATTCGAAATTTGTATGCCCTATAAATTTCCATCCTCAGAGTGTATCTATCATATTTTTCTTATAAGGAACTACTCTATATGTTGAAAATCTATCTAAAAATTGAAATGAAAAATAATAATTGATGATAATTCAACAAGGATAAACGGGATATATACATGGACTCATTTAGTTTTTCTTCATGCAAGTACGGATGTAGTATCATTCAACCCCTCCCTAAAGGGAGGATTATTCTGACAATTTCCTTTGGTAAACTCGCCTATACTCTATTCTATTGGAAAGTATTTAAAGGAGTCACCTACATATTTAACCGGTCTCCACGTATTTGAGATGAACAAACGTGACGATAAAAAAAGCAGTTATACTCGCCGCTGGGGTTGGTAAACGATTAGAACCAATTACCACAACACGCCCAAAACACTTAATCCCCATTGCCGGTAAGCCCATTTTACAATACACTATTGAATCGCTTAAAGATATCGGAATCATAGATATTTTACTAATTGTAGGATATAAAAAACAGCAAATCATCAATTATGTTCAAAATATGGATAAATTTGGTGTTAATATTCAGTTTATTGAGCAAAAGAAGTATTTGGGTACAGCTCATGCAACAAAATTAGCTAAAGCTTTTGTATCCAATGAAAAATTCATGTTGGTGTATGGAGACTTATTGATGGAACATGGAATTTTCCAAGATTTATTGGATTGGACGGATAAAGAACAAAACATCATTGTGTGTAAAAAAGTTCCAGATCCAACTAAATTCGGCGTAATTGCTTGTGATTCAAAGGGATACGTTCAGAATATTATTGAAAAACCCTCGGATGAATCCTACGGGAACTTGATTAATGCAGGAATGTATATGTTCTCCCCTCAAATATTTGAGGCAATTGCAGAAACAAAGAAATCTCCTCGTGATGAGTTCGAATTAACAGATGCGGTTGAGATTCTATTGAGTAAGAATCACACAATGCGTGCAATTGATATCAAAGATTTTTATTGGAATGATATAGGAAGACCTTGGGATATTTTAAGTGCAAACAAGTATTTTATGGATAAAATGGAATCCAATAAACACGGAATTATTGAAAAAGGAGTACATATCAAAGGAAAAATTCATGTTGGCAAGGGAACTCTCATAAAATCTGGTACTTATATCGAAGGTCCAGTGTATATTGGAAATTCCTGTGTGATTGGTCCAAATTCCTATATTCGTCCTTATTCATCTATTGGAAATAAGGTAAGGATAGGAAATTCAAGTGAACTAAAAAATACAGTTGTACTTGATCACACACATATATCACATCTTTCCTATGTGGGAGATTCGATAATTGGGGAAAATGTAAATTTTGGAGCAGGAACCATTGTGAGTAATGTCCGGTTGGATAAAAAAGAAATTTCGATGATTGTAAAGGGAAAGAATGTGAAAACAGGACGAA
>JAEOTN010000148.1 GCA_016839865.1 Promethearchaeota archaeon
ACAGAGATTATAACTTATGTATTCTTTGTGGAAGATGTGTTCGAGTTTGTAACGATTTACGAGGAATTAGTGCCATTAATTTTATGCATCGAGGTCATGAAACGAAAATCTCAACAGGTGGAGATGTACCATATATAGATTCTAACTGCATTTATTGTGGTTCATGCTTGGATGTTTGTCCGACTGGCGCATTGTCATCCAAAAATACCAAGTGGGTAAAGAAATCAGAGAAAAATCAAACACATTCCTCTTGTACTTTTTGCAGCGTAGGCTGCGGTTTTAATTATTACACCGTCGATGAAGAATTAATGGAGTCGATTCCAAGTAAACAAGACCGTGTAAATAAAGGACAAGGTTGCCTACTCGGAAGATTTTGTACTCCACAATTCATGAATAGTAAATCCCGTTTAAAGTATCCCACGAGTCAAGATGAAGACTCAATGGTTCCTAGGACGTGGGAAGAAGTTTATGATTTCCTAAAGGAGAAATTATCTGCTTACAATCCTGAAGAAATTGCGTTAATAGCTTCTCCGGACCTAACCAATGAATCTGCTTATCTTCTGAACAAATTTGGGAACGAAATACTCAAAACCCCAAATATTGTATTATCCACAGATTTCATACCTATTATTAGTCAAAATGAGCATTCGTTTGACAATATATCAAAATCTCAATGGATTTTACTTCTGAACGCAAATGTTCAATTAACTCATCCTGTGCTATTGGTGCGAATAAAACAAGCTAAAGATAAAGGAGCAAAAATTCTTTCGTTGAATATGGGGGATGTAGATCTACCTTATGAGACTCGAAATCTGATTGATATCGAATTAAATCTACCAATTCAAGATGCAACTTCAGTTCTTTTTGCAATGTTGGGAACACAAAATAAGTTATTATTACGAGATCTTGGTTTAAAAATTGATGAGCATGTTTTAGAACGGCAACACCTAACTCAATTCGTGGAATTACGTCGTTATCAGACAGGTTCTGTTATAATAGGAAATTACGTCAATCTACCCCCCTTATATGTCAATGAACTGCAAAAATTAGTCTTTACACTAGCATCTGAGGGAGAAAGTAAAATAACGTGTTTTGGTTTATGGAATCATGGAAATCTTAATGGAGTTTCGAAATTTATCAAGAAACCTATAACAGAAATCAAGGAAGACATTAAATCAGGAGTAATTAAAGCACTTATCACTACAGAAAGACTAGATGATCTGATTACCGATAAACTAGAGTTTCTCACCGTGCTCGATGTATTTGAATCCGATTTTTCAAATAAAGCAGACGTTGTATTACCTATCACTAGCTTTACTGAACAATCCGGTCATACTACCAATGCGGAATTAGTTACTAGGGAACTTAAAGAATCGGCTGCACCATTGGGGAATTCAAAACCTGATTGGCTTATATTTACTGAATTAGCACAAAAATTCGAAGCTGGAGCAGGATTCAAATATAAGAATTCTGATGAAATTGACGAAGAAATAAAACAGCTTAACATAGATGAAACACCGAAAGAAATGAATTTCAAGGATATATTGAAGATCCCCGTTGAGGAAAATTATCCTAAATTTAAATTAAGCGATTTTCAACATAGAGGTCAAAAAATTGCTCAATTAGTTCCCGATTTTAAATTTTTAATTGATAACAAAAGTGGAGTCAGTGAAGAACCATCGAAAACTCCAGAAGAAGAAACCACTGATTTTAAAGTAGTTCACATTGAGGAAAATGTTCCCAACGTATTCAAATTGGTAGTTCATGCTCCATTACTTGCGAAGAAAGCAAAACCGGGTAATTTTGTATTAATTATGGCAAAAGAAACCAGCGAGAGAATACCTATTACACTGTCAGATTGGGATGAAGAGGCTGGAACTGTAACATTTTTCTTCCAAGAGAGGGGATACTCCACCAAAGAATTATCTGAAGTAAAATCAGATGGATATCTCCATAGCTTAGTAGGGCCATTAGGTAATTCAGTTGAACTTGAAGAAGGAAAAACAATATTACTTGGTGCAGGATGTTATGGAATTGCAGCAAATTTCGCTTTGGCAAAAGCAGCGAAAGCAATGGGTAACAAAGTGATTGCTATCATTGAAGGTAAATCTAGCGATATTATTTACCTTCGCGAAGAATATGAGAAACTTGTAGACAAATTGGTAGTTGTCACTCCAAGCGGTTCTGGAGGGTATAGGGGAAATGAACATGGTAAAATCACCACTGGAATCGAAATTGTTTCTCAAACGGAATCTATAGATGTTGCATATTTCGTAGGGTGCAAAATGATGATGATGGAGGCTTCTAAGGCAACGGAAAAATTGAAAATCCCAACCTTTGTAAGTCTTGATACGATTATGCTTGACGGAACTGGTATGTGTGGGGCATGTAGATTAACATTAAATGATGATGGAAGAAAAATTACTAAGTTTGCTTGTGTTGATGGACCAATTTTCGATGGTCACAAAGTTGATTGGGACGAACTCATGAAGCGTGCTGTTTCATTCGACCATGAAGAGGTTGAAGTGTATCGGAGTAATTCTTGCAAAGCAATTGCCAAATTCAATTCAGAACAGGAGGGATCCTCATGAGTGCTCCAACACCCAAACCAGCACGTAAGAAAAGGGTAATATTACCAAGACATAAAATCCCTGAGCAAGATCCACACCTTCGAGCAAAAAATTTCAATGAGGTAAACTTGGGATATACTCCAGAAATGGCATTTGCAGAAGCTTCACGATGTTTACAATGCCCTAAACCTGCTTGTCAGCAAGGATGCCCAGTAGGAGTAGACATTCCAGGATTTATTAAACTAATTCGAGAAAATGATTTCATAGAAGCATCTCATCACATCAAAGAAACTAATGCTCTTCCTGCTGTGTGTGGACGAGTGTGTCCTCAAGAGAATCAATGTGAAGGTAGTTGCGTTTTAGGAAAATCGAAAAAATATAAACCAGTCGCAATTGGGAACTTAGAAAGATTTGTAGCAGATGCTGAAAGGGCAACTAATGCATGTTATATCTGTGAAAAAGATCCTCCTACAGGAAAGAAAGTCGCAATTATTGGATGTGGACCTGCAGGATTGACAGTAGCTGGAGATCTTACTAAGAAGGGACATGGAGTGACAATCTTCGAGGCTTTTCACAAAGGAGGAGGAGTATTAGCTTATGGTATTCCGGAATTCCGTCTTCCGAAGGAAATAGTAAATTGGGAAATCCGGGAACTAGTTGAGAATGGAGTTCAAATCAAATATAACACGATAGTTGGAAAACTCATAACCATTCAAGAACTTAGAGATCAAGGTTTCGATGCGATATTCATTGGGATTGGAGCAGGATTACCGAGATTTATGGGAATTCCTGGAGAAAATCTCAAAGGAGTCGTATCAGCTAATGAATATTTGACTCGTTCGAATCTTATGAAGGCATTTGATTTTCCAAATTATAAAACCCCTCCACTACGAGGAAAAAATGTTGTAGTTGTAGGAGGTGGCAATGTTGCAATGGATTCTGCTCGAACTGCTTTGAGAAGCGAAGCAGAAACTGTGACAATCGTATATCGACGTGCAATGGAACAATTACCGGCTCGAGTTGAAGAAGTTCATCATGCTCAAGAAGAAGGTGTTATTTTTAATCTTTTGACTAATCCCATCCAATTTATTGGAGGTGAAAAGGGTAACCTCATTGAAGCTGAAGTCCTTCGGATGGAATTGGGAGAACCTGACGCATCTGGAAGAGCACGACCTGTACCAATTGAAGGCTCGGAATTTCGGGTCAAGTGTGACCTCGCAATTATTTCTATTGGGAATAATAGTAATCCATTACTTACTGGAACAATGCCTGAATTAGAATTGAATCGTTGGGGAAATATTGTGACTGATGAAAATGGATCTACAAACTTACCTGGCATATATGCGGGTGGAGATATTGTTACTGGTGCAGCAACGGTTATCTCGGCAATGGGCGCTGGAAGAAGAGCTGCTAACGCAATCCATGAATACTTGATAAAACCAGAATAATTCATTATCTTTTTAGATCCAAATGAAATCCAAGAAAAAATATAAGAAATCTATATCAAAAAATTTATTTTTACCTATTATCGATTCGATTATCCTTCAATCGGAAGATGTAGAAATTAAAGAAAATTTGGTTCTACCACCATCAGATGAAATTGGAACAGTACATGTTTTATGTGAAGTTTCTTAGCATTGAGTTGTTCTTTCCTCTGATAGGTGTATAATTATTGACTGATTCTACAGAAAAACAAAAAATGCTAGCAGGGGAATTATATTTTGCTGGAGATCCTCTGTTGATAAGGGAACGTGTGAATGCCCGTAGGTTAACTCGTCAATTCAACTTAAGTTCTGAGACGGAACTAAAGAAACGGAATTTCATTCTTAAGGAACTTTTAGGAAAGTGGTCAAACGGAGTATACATTGAATCCCCTTTTCGCTGCGATTATGGTTATAATATATTTCTGGGAGAATGGGTGTATATGAATTTTGGATGTGTTTTTCTAGATGTGAATCCGATCACTATTGGAGAACATACTATGCTAGGACCGTATGTACAGATTTACACAGCTACACACCCATTAGAAGCAGAAAAACGATGTGAAGGTCCTGAATCAGGTAAACCTATCACTATTGGGAGTAGATGTTGGATAGGAGGGGGAGTGATTATTAACCCAGGTGTGACGATTGGAGATAATACAACAATTGGAGCTGGTTCAGTGGTTACCAAAGACATCCCACCAAATGCTTTTGCAGCAGGAAATCCATGTGAAGTAATAAAAGAATTATAGAAGTTTAATTTCTGGATTTTCTGAGGTATTTTTTTAAACACTAATTTAACAGAGAAAAACTCTTGTGTTCGTCCATTTTCCGAAATTTCCATATTCCCCATCTCGGATTTTACTTCCTTGTAGTCAATTTCATTCATATAATAAGATAAAAGATATTTAATGAAAAATGAGAAGTTCTTTTATACACAAATTTCAAACGAATGTTTATTTTTGGAATCCTAATAAGGTGTTTTTATCAGCTTGAGATGATCCAAGAAAGAC
>JAEOTN010000149.1 GCA_016839865.1 Promethearchaeota archaeon
AATGTTATAGTCGCATTTTCATAATTTGTTTGCCCAATGATGAGAGTAATATTCCCATCTCCCGGTGTTAAACCAGATGGTAGAACAATATACCCCTCATTTTCATCATTGATGCTGTAGACAAAACTAGTTGTTAATGATTGAGTTCCATTGAACCATGCCCAATATTGAAAAACACCCTCTGCGTCAGAAACAAACCGATTTCCGTATTCTGTATCATTTAAATTAAGTTTTAACCCGATACGGGAAGTATCAAGATATACTTGTCGACTATCATTCACCTTGGCTAATAGAACCCCGGCATTGTTGGAATACTCGAAAATATCAATCAGTGTGTTGTTTCCTCTAATATAAAATGATGTAACTAATGTATCGAAATCATAGTTTGGAGCCTTCGATGCGTTTAATCTCACCGTATAAGAACCTGAATCTAATCCAGAGAGGGAAATATTTACACCATAATCTCCATCACTAATTTCCCACATTTCCCAATCAAATGATCCACTCACATCCCATATTGAAGATGTGAGATGATTATAAACAAAAAAATCTGATTCTTGAATTCCTAGTAGATCTTGATTATTTGTCGTGTCATTTACATGAAAATATATCGTCGCATTTAAACCAGAATTACGTGCTACTATATCTGTTTGGCTATTCAGCGTTATTTCAGTCTGAGCTAATGTCACTTCTACACTGAAATTGAATTCTCGCGTTTGAAATCCAGTTTGAGTGATGTTAAATATACATAAGAAGGGACTTTGGTTAGCATTTGCAGCGGTTGTATCAATAGAAATGGTATAATTACCTGTACCTGGATCTTCTGAATCTCCCCAAGAAAGGCTTGCGTCCATAGACACCAAATCAATATCGGCTAATAGAACGGGATTACCATTACTGGTGATATTGTAATTCAACTTTAGAGAGGCAGTAACACCTCTTTGAACAGTAAGTGTACTATTATCATAATTTTTGTATACTTGAGTCTCGGTTACAATACTAAACTCGTATGCAAACGTAAAATTCATGTAGTTGGATTTATTTAATGTAATCTCCAGCTCGTAATCTCCGGGAATAACATAATTTGCAGGATCGATAGTAATATTGTATGTCCCATCCAGATTATTTTGTGTTTCGTCATACCAGCTCAATGAAGCATTACTACCAATACTGGCACCAGTGACATTTATTCCTTTAAACTCATCAAAATACCCAATTGAAATATTATATGGATTTGCAGTTGTCAGTTTTTCATGTCTTGGTGGAGTTATAACATCATAAGATGTCTGAGCTGCAAGAGTGATAATTGAATCTCGAATTCCAACATCAGTATCATTATCCCATCGAACCTGCACTCGATATTGTCCATACTCAGATAATACTGTAAGATTTTCTACGTCTATATCAAAAGTAGATAAATCCACAAATGAAGTAGGTGTTCCAATCGTAGTTTTGTTCGAAAACACCATCTCGTCATCTTGTGATTCAGGATTATATATACTGATATTTACATCACCATCATATATTGTTGTAGAAAATGTCGCATTGAATCCCAAAATCTCGTTCATATACGCTACAGGAGTTTCGATTCCTCCAACTCCGATATCGATATTGGAAAGCAAATTCGACGAAGTTGTAAGAAGAGTCCAATTTCCATCTATTGCGTTAGAACCACGAACCGTAATTACTTTTGCGCTACTATTTGCATATGTGGAATAAGTTACAGAAGTAGAATCACGCTCTAAACTAGATAAGGGTGTGTTCCAATTCAAAGGAATTGTAAAATTTATGGTATTATTATTCAATCGATGGTCAAATTTCTCAAATTCTACAGTAGCGTTCCAATATACATCAACTTCACTTTCTGCTGTATATTCAGTTATTGCATCGAATGTAGAGGTATAGTTAACAAGAGTTTGATTAACAGATAACGAATAAGTATACCATGCAGCAGTAATAGAGAAATTTATTTTATTATTTTGCCCCATTACTCTTGAAGTACTCTCCCAAACACCATTATTGGCAGTTGGCGTGATTGTATTGTTATTGACGGAAGTTCCATTGATCTGTAGATTTACAATTGAAGGTGCGGGATTTGAATTTTTCAAACTCAATCCCACTTTTGCAATCATATCAACATATACTCCTCCATCATCTATAAGATTCCAATTACCTCCTCCAGCATAAACATAAGAATCTGTTTCATCTAGTGAATCTCCAGTAGCATCATCTGTGGTATACCACCATTCACCACTATATTCAGCAGTATTGTGGTCGACTAAGCCGATATACCATGTTTTGTTATCAGTGTTGGAATTATCAAGGAAAGAATCAACATTGATTGATTTCCACCCAGATCCTGCTGTAACATTCCCTAATTCTACGAATTGGTTGACATTACTATTAGGTTTATTTACTCCACCAGTCCATGAGGAATTATATAATCTAACAGTCATGTTTCCATCTTGGGTGGACCCTGTTGCTCTTCTAACATAAACACTCACATTAGTCAAATAACAACTATTAGGTACTAAAAAAGATGTAACTGCGGGTAGTGCATTACTAACATCCCACCACCCCCATCGATCGTTTTCATCCTCTATAACAAGTGTATGATTTTCAACGGAGATATCTTCAATAGTTATGCTTGCATAAGATATTTCGTAGCCTGTTGAATTAGGAGCAGGAGCAGTATACCATGTATTATCTTGATCAATTGCAACTGCAGTTTCGTTTTTATATCCTTGTTCAATTGTGACAGTAGCAGTATTAACACTTTCTGATGAATTTGTTTCATAATCCTGTGCAATAGGGGGAAGTATTTTTCCGGGAGTATTGTATAGTATAGTTGGAATTCCGACTTGTGAAGCAATTCCAACAATATTTACCGTAAAAATTAAGAGAATAATCATTAATTTCAATCGTTTCTTTCGCATAAGACGAATCCTCCATAGAATGGACTGAATCATTGTATGAATTATTGATGAATATTTGTTGACGATCTCATCCTAAGAGGTTTATGCTAAATACAATGTATTAACAGAATTGGAAAGAATTGATAGATTTTACACTTAAACCAGCATAAAAATAAATAGTAAAAAGAAAAACCGCTTATTCCATCTTTTCGGATGTTTTCAAGATAATTCGAGCATCTACGATTTTTAAACCATCCTTATAAATAAAAACAGGGTTAAGGTCCATCTGATCTATATCCAAGTGATCCATCGAAATTTCAGATACTGTCTTTAGTAAGGATTTGAGTGCTTTCAAGTCCGCCTTGGGAGCTCCTCGGAAGCCATCTAATAATTGGAATGCTTTTATCTCATGGATCATTTCATCTGCATCAAATTTTGTGATAGGACAAATTCGGAAACTCACATCTTTCATGATTTCAACAAGAATTCCCCCTATTCCAAACATGATTGCAGGTCCAAATTGAGGATCTTGAAGTGTTCCAACGATAAGTTCCGCAATTGGTTTTGATGCCATTTCTTGAATCGATACTTGTTTTTTTGAATTTGAAGGAATTTTCATTAATTCTTCAAAAGTAGTTTCAACTTCCCCCTCGTTTTTAATATCCAGCTTTACTGCTCCTACATCTGATTTATGAACAACGTCCTCTGCCATCAGTTTCATAACAACTGGAAATCCAATTTCCTTTGCTGCCTTTACTGCAGCATCTTTAGTATCAGCTAATATTTGCTTGGTGACCAATAACCCTAATTTACCTAAAAAATCTTTAGCTTCATATTCTGTTAATGCAGTACGATTTTGAGCAACAGCTTTTTGAATAATCTCGGATCCTACCATAGTTTTCAATTCCACATTGTGTACTATACGAGCTCACGTGGTACAAAAAAAGGTTAATTATATACTATATCAAATTTTCTACAAGAATTTTGAAAATGTAAAAGAATAATAAAAAAAAGAAAATAGTGGTTTTAGTGATTTATTGCTCAATGACATTCAAATGGAAATCGATACCCATTCGCTTCCGGTAGTAAATTTTCAATAGTTCCACAGTGAAGAATACTGGTGTGGCAAAAGCTATCGACAACAACCAACCATGCCAACTTAATGGAATCAATTTAAAGATTGTAGATGCAAATGGTACATAAAATATGAACACTGTTAATACGATAGAAATTACTACCGACCAGAATAATGCCATATTTGAGAACAACCCAATCTTGAATAATGATCCATATTCGCTACGTGAATTATACGCATTGATTAATTCCCCGATCACTAAGCAATTAAACAATACCGATCTGGCATTCCACATATTATACCAATCTAATTCCGTAATTGGTGAGGTAGCATTACCCGGTTTCCCCAACCAATCTGCATACCAATTTTCAAACCATTCAGGTTTCAAATAGCTACTTGTTGGTAAAGTATCATGGATAAACCACCCGTTTGTAGCATCCCCTAACCATCCTTGAACTGCTCCTCCATACATCCAGAACAGAAATAGGATAAACACAGTTATAACTAAGCCACGGATTACCATAGTAGATGCAAATCTTTTTGTGATAATTGATTCTTTGGGATCTTTAGGTGGGCGCGTCATCAAACTGGGATCGTAGGGATCTACACTTAATGCAACACCAGGTAATCCATCAGTAACTAAATTAATCCAAAGGATTTGTGTTGCAGCCATTGGTACTTCCATGTTAATAATGATTGCGAAGAAAATAATTAACACTTCAGCAATATTTGAAGAGAGCAGATACATTATGAATTTCTTGATGTTATCATAGATTCCTCGTCCTTCTTCCACTGCAGTTACGATTGTGTTGAATTTATCATCTGCCAAGACCATATCGGATGCTTCTTTGGATACGTCAGTTCCGGTAATACCCATTGCGACCCCTACGTCAGCCATTTTCAATGCAGGGGCATCATTAACTCCATCACCTGTCATTGCAACAATATGACCTTTTCCTTGAAGTTTTTCAACGATTACTTGTTTATGTTCTGGAGATACGCGTGCGAATACATTACATGCTTCAATTTCTTCATAGGATAAATTTCCAATCATTTTTCCCTCATATGCTAGACCCTCCTTGGTGGTGATTCCCAAATCTGTTGCAATTGCTTTTGCTGTGATTAGATTATCACCTGTGATCATCTTTACAGTGATACCAGATTGTTTACAAAGTGCAATGGAGGGTTTGGTTTCATCCCGGGGTGGATCGATCATAGTTTGTAAACCTACAAAAACTACATCTGTTTCTAAGTCAGCAATTGTATATTCTTTTCCTTGTTCAAATTCAGTTAATTTTTTATATGCAAATCCCAATCCACGTAATGCATCTGATGCCATAGCGGTGTAAGCACCCATAATCTTGTCCTTATCTTCTTGGGTTATATCTCGCTCTATTCCCCCACTAATGATTCTAGTTGTATCCTCTAGGATGATTTCAGCTGCACCTTTAATGTAGGCATAATATTCTCCATTCACATTGAGGATAACTGACATTTTCTTACGAGTTGAATCGAATGGTAACTCATATACACGTGGGTAATCTACATTTGATTGTTTAGCAGTTATTCCCGCCTTTTCAGCGGATACAACTAAACAACCTTCTGTAGGATCTCCAAATATAATCCAACCTTTTTTCTCTTCTGTTACTAATCGTGAATTGTTACAGAGGAGCCCAATTTTTAATATTAAGTCTAAATCAGGAATGGAGGTGGGTTGTACAGTGTTTCCTTCAGAATTTGTGAAAGTTCCTTCAGGGATATATCCTGTTCCACTAACTTCGTAGGTTTTATGATCTACATATATTTTCTTAACAGTCATCTCGTTTTTCGTAAGTGTTCCCGTTTTATCAGAGCAAATTATATCAGTACTACCTAATGTTTCAACGGAAGGGAGTTTTTTGATGATTGCATTCTTCTTGGTCATTCGTGTAACTCCGATAGCTAGACATGTTGTAACCACTGCAGGTAATCCTTCAGGAATTGCTGCGATAGCCAAAGATACTGCAACTATTAATTGCTCAATCCAGATGGTAAAGTCTGCCCATCCATTTTCCCGCCAAATCTCAGTAATCATAACAACTAAACAGATGCCTAAAATTAGATATCCTATCATTCTTCCAAACTGATCGAGTTTTTCTTGTAAGGGGGTTTGTTTCTCTTCGACACTTTGGATAAGTGTTGCAATTTTACCAAATTCTGTATTCATACCAGTACGAGTGATAACAGCGTGTCCGCGACCATACGTGGCAATAGTTCCCAGATACATCATATTTTTACGTTCTGCTAATGGGATTTCTGTGTCGGTTAATGCACTAGACTTCTTGTTTACTGGGACAGATTCTCCAGTTAGTGATGCTTCATCAATTTTCAAATTAACCGCTTCAATCAAACGTCCATCTGCGGGAATTTGGGATCCTTCATGGAGCACTACTATATCTCCTGGTACAAGTTCTCTGGCATAAATCTGTGTTTCTACTCCATCTCGAAATACTTGAGCTTGGGGTGCTGCAGCTGCTCTTAAAGCTTCTATAGCTGCATCAGCTTTACCTTCCTGAATATAGCCAATTATTGCATTTGCGATTATAATTGCGAAGATAACGATTGCATCAGTACCTCTGATTGCTGTATCATGAGCAAAATACTCATAAATCTCTACAGCAATGCTGATAATCGCTCCTGCAATAAGGATATAAATCAAGAAGTCATTGAATTGTTCCAAAAAAACAAGCCATTTTGGTTTCTTTTTCCCCGCTGCGAGCTCATTTGGTCCATATCGTTCCAATCGAACTTTAGCTTCTTCATTAGTCAATCCAGATAATCCACTATTGATTTTAGCTAACACCGCATCTCCGGAGTCGAGAAAGTATGGCTCATCAGGTTGGGCTTCATAAACAACTTGAGTTTTTCTTGCCAATGTTGTATAACTCCTTAAACTAAATTTCCCTTCTATATAATTAAGAAATTATGTAACTAACAGAATTACAGCAAAAAAAGTTGTTGATTGTAAAGAAACCACAAAAATGTCATTAAAATCTTGATAATTACTGGCATTCGATCAATGGCTAAAAATTGGTCTGCGAATAGATATTATATATTCTCGCATTTCTCAAATTATCAAAAAAATTAGTGAAAAAAATTATGTTTTGTCCAGTATGTGGTACGGAAATTCGTGGTCCTGAACGATTTTGCTCTGAATGTGGGGCTCAAATCATGGGTAGCGCACCAACTCCGTACGAAAAAACCGTAAGACTTGCTCCAACACCTCCTTCACCTCCTCATCCCTCTAGATCTCCTCATCCTCCTCGTCCTGTAAGACCATATCATCCTCATCGACGAAGACGTGGACTAACTGTAGGATTGTTTATTGGGATATTACTTCTAGCCGGCGGTGGAGTGTTTGGTATCATAATGGCTGCTAATTGGGGGAGTATTGAAGGATACAACTACTATTATTATGACAATCCATCCCCATCAAGCATTGAAAGTTTTCAATTTTCTGTTGATCTTGGAGATGTGGATGTCGAATTTAACTCCACTCCCACAGAACATCTAATCGCGATTGAGTATCATTATCGAGTTTCAGGGGGATTTATGGATGAAAAAACCTTTGAAGATATCTTCACTGTAACGTGGGATAATCTCTCGTCAGTTGTGTCATTCACGTCTGATTTTCAGTGGTTTCCTAATTGGGTGTTCAATGATCGCTCTGTAATTACGATTATTTTAAGGTCTGATGTAGTCTGGGCACTCGATGGAGATGTTACTACAGGTCAATTGGATTTCATTGTTCCAGAAGATACAACCTTCAGTAATTTCACTCTAGATGCAACAACTGGAGATATAGATCTCACATTATCAAACGAAACCGTATTTCAAGAAGATTTCCATGTGGGAGTTACAACTGGTTCAGTAGATATCAGTGGTAATGATGTTGAATGGCAAAAAGAATTCAATATTATTGCTACTACTGGTGATATTGATGTTTATGGTGTGGATTATAGGTTCCTTGGGGATATATATGCTGAAATTTCAACTGGAAGCATAGATTTCTATGTAACAACTCCAAAATTACCCGAAAATGTAGTATTGTATTCTACTACTGGGAATATTTATATGGGAATTACGAATCCAACTTATACTTCAAATGTATCAAATTGGATTGCAGACACTTCAACAGGTCTCATTGATTTAAGTCTAACACAGACCAACTCGATTGCAACAAACATTACTGCAGACTTTGAGGCAACTACAGGTAATATTTATGTAGACATTACTTTAGATACCAGCATTGGTGCCTATTTCAGTTCATCAGTAACAACAGGAGGTTACAGTTATTCAAACACAGGTGGATTCCAAATCGATGATCATGAATTTTATACTGTCGGATATCCTGTTGCTAGTAATTATGAATTTACTCTTCATACAACTACAGGTAGAATTGATGTAAATGGATTAAGTGCGTAATCTAATCATATTCATTTCGCACCAATCCACCTTTTTCTTCAACCATTTTTTTTATCCTTTCTCGAATCTGCAAAATGCTCTTATTTCTGTTTTCTATGTCTTCTGGACTTGGAGAATTAATAAAGGAAGTTAGATGCAATTCTACACATACAGGTACACCAGTGACAATACGCGGATGCGTTTTAATCCATACTTCCGGATGGGTTTCCTGCAAATTATCAATTTCTGCAGCTACTTGGGATTCACCCACGTTTTCAAAAATAAAACCTGCCTGTAGATAATGACTATCGGAATTTTGAAGTAATGGAATAACATAATGATTAAAAGCAGATTGTAATTCATTCGGGACTCCAGGCATAGCAATTATTATTGTTTTGTTTTTGTTTATCGATTTTGTTTCTATCAGAATGCTGGGAGCTGTTCCATTAAGGTTTTTTAAGGGTTTTCCATTCTCTGGGATATACGCCATCTTTTTCCTGGATTCATATATTTCTGTTGACGTAATTCCTACTTTTCCTAATTTAGAATAACGTTCTTTAATAAATCCCATTGCTTCATCATTCATCACTAAAGGGATTGCTAGTGCTCGAGCAATTCCTTCAAGTGTCAAATCATCATGAGTTGGTCCGAGTCCACCAGAAACGAAAATGAACATGGGTTCTCTAGAAAGAGATTCTAAAATTGTTTTAGCAATTGTGGTTATGTCATCTGGGATAATTATTAATCTTGAAACGTCATGCCCATATTCCAATAAGCGATTAATCATCCAAAAACCATTAATGTCTCTTTGTTTGCCGATTAGGAGCTCATTTCCTATAAGTATCACTTCAGAAGTCATATGCTAGAGATTTAGTATCTTTATTGATAAAATTTTAGCTCTAATCTTATAGAGGAAACATATTTCAACTATAAGCAAAGATAACTTATACTAGGAGACTATAAATGAATAAACCCACTGCATTAGTGATTTGTCCACATCCAGATGATGGAGAGATGGGGTGTGGCGAATTTTGCATTCAAGCAATAAATGCGGATTGGAATGTTCATGAGTTACTAATGACTACCGATGAATATGGTACAACTCGCAATGACTTCAAAGGAGATAGAATTAAAGCAATTCGGAAAAACGAAATGATTAGAGCTGCGCGCAGGTATGGGCTTGATAAAAAGGGCGACTCAAAATTAAAACTCCACTGGGCAAATTATATAGACGGATTTGTACCATGCAACATGAAATCCATAATTCGACTACAGAAATTTATCCTCAAAATTAAACCTTCAATAATAATTGGTCCTGATCCCTTCGCTTATTATGATGCACACAAGGATCATATCGCAACTGGTAAGAATTTTTATTTTGCGTTAAAATGGATGAATCCAGTAGATCGTCCACAGATTATGCTGTTTTATTATTCGTATATGCCTGATTTTTTTGTACCAAGTTTGAGTCCAGAAACTTTGAATTATGTACGTAGGTCACATAAAAGCCAATGGTCGGGGAAATTTATCAAATTCTTTGGGAATATACAAAAATTCCTTTACACCTTTCGATGGATAAAAAATACTGGAGCACGGAGTAGTGAAGGGTATCGCACAATATCATTCAACACCAATGACCTTCATCCAAAAGGATTTGCTAAAATTTTGTTTCAACTCATTAAGTATACAGGTTATGATGAGCGGCATTTCATACCCACTCCACAAGAATTAAATCTAAATTTACATCCAGAAGGGGATATTGAATGAGTAATGAGTTATCAGAATATAACTTGAAACCAATATTTGCTTCCTCAATTATCACAATAACAGCATCCGGTCATTTTCTTCAATATCTTACTTATGATTACCGAGATAATTCTGAGGAATATTATGAACGGATCAAAGAAGATGATGAATTCTATCTAAATGAGTTGGAAACAATATCATCCAATATGCAATCCTTTATGGCAGATTTGCCAAATACAATAAATAATCATATAATCATACCAGAAGTTGTCCATACAGAAATAGATTTTAAGATTCCAGCCCTTCCGTTTTTTTACTGGGTATTAAAATTTCAAGGACCTCTCAAGAATGGAAGTAATACCTTTGAATCCGTAATAAGTAATGAGAAACTAGAATATGATGTAAATTCTATTTATTTATTTGATCCTTTACTAAAACCCGTGGCTGTACAATCCTCTCTACATTATGAAATACTTCGTAATGAACGAATCGTGAAATACTGGGCATATAGAGGAGAAATATTAGGCTTATCTAAGGAAATATTGGAATTTGAGAAAGAAAATTGATTAAGAATTTTTACAATTCAGCGCCACATTTAGAGCATATCGTGTCTTTTTCCCTAATCGGATTTCCACACGCATAACAATGTAAATCAGATTTTTGAGATACCTTTTCTTTTGCATCTTGAGCTGGTTGTCCTTCAGGTCCGAATGGGTCTTTTATTTCTACAGAATCTTTAGTACCCTTATATGGATCTATCGTGTCAGGTTTCTCCACAGGCTCAATATTTAATGAATTATCTCGTTCTATTGCAGTAACTGGTTCTGTGGGTTGTTCGGGGGAGACATGAGGTGGTGGTGCAGAAGAAGGAATTATAGATTTATCGGGAGAATATTCTGGAGGTTTAATTTCCTTGAAAATGTCCGGCATGCTTCGTAATTCTTCTTCCATCTTGCGGATTCGTTCCACGAAATCTTCTACTTCTACTTTTGGTTTAGGTTCAGAAGAAATTGCATCTTGGAAAAGTTTCTCGTCCTCATTTGATTCAGTTGAACTTTCTTCAGGTGGAGAAGGTGCTTGGAAAGGTGCACTAGATTCCTCTTTTGAATCCGATGTTTCATCGCTTTTTGGTACTGAGGGGAAATCTAATCCAAAATCGACTTCAAAAGGAACTTTTTGATCACTTGCTGCTGGTTGTGGAGTTGGGACGGATGATGGAATTTCCTCATTTTTCACTTTTTTCAGAATTTGATCGACTTGTCTCCAAATTCGCAGTCTAAGCGTTCGATCAACATTTTTCTGCTTAGAAAATTCCACTGCGAATTCACAGATCTTCAACCACATTGCGTTTGCCCTAGTTCGGTCAGTTTTCTCTAAGACTCGAGCATCAGCAATAAAAACACTTAATTTACGATTGAAATCGCTAATATCCATATGGAAATCTTAGCGATTAATTCTATTAATTTTATTTGTGCCAATTGTTATAACATATTTCTGAATTGGATCAAATCAAAAATATAACAATAATTTAAGGCAAAAAAACATAATAATGAAAACAGACGCATCCAATTAATGCAATGAATCTTCAGTAGGAGTATAATGTCAAATCAAGACGATAAACGCAAAAACTTGCAAGATGCAAAGAAAAATCTTGAGGAAATGAAACAAGATCGAGATACAGTAGATGCTGGAATTCGAGATATTGAATCAGAAATAGAATCTGGTGATGAATCAACATCTTCAGAATCAGATATTCCTCAAGAAATGGTTGAATCCCGCGCAAGCTTACGGAAGCAGTTAACCAAATTAAAAAATGAAATTTCAGAAAAAGAAAAGCGTTTAGAGGAATTAGACAAAAAAATCGTTGGAACAGAAAATCTACTTCAGCAAAAGGAAGCGAATTTAAATTCTATAGAAGAAGAAGTAGACCATTTAACTGAGAAACGCAAAACAACGGATGAAGCATTAGAAGCTTTAAAAACAAATTACGATGTTTTAGAAAAACGATTAGTCACAACAAATAATGACCTCCAGGATAAAACAACCACTCTTGAGACCAGAACGTTAGAATATGAAACTCTTCAAAAAACTCATGAAGAACTTATCAAACTTGTCTCTGAAAAGAAGAATGAAGAAATACGATTAAATGAAGATCTCGAATCTATCTTAAAAAAAATGGATGAAAGCAAATCCGAATATGAGTTATACGATTCTAAGGTTAAAGCTTCAACAGAGATAATTGAATATCGAGAAAAACAGAAAGAAGAAATAGATTTTAAAATTACAGAGCAAGAAAAACGTCATCAAGAATTATCTGAATTAGTAGATTCGATACGCGGACAAATGGAAGAGTTAGACGATCAGAAAAAACAATTAGAACAAAAGACAAAAGGATTGGATGAGCTGTATGAGAATAAGGAGCAACGTATTCGGGATATTGATGATAAGATCAGGGAAAGAAAAGCAGAGTTGCAAAAAATACAGGAACGTCTTGTAGGAACCGATAACTTAATTGAACAACACAAAAAACGACTAAATGAACTAGAACAAAATTTAGAAGGTAAAACAAATGAACTTGCTCAGGTCGAAAAGAAACAAAATCTTCTTTTACAAAAAATTGAAGAATCTGAGGAAGACTTTGATAAATCTGAAAGTCGGAGACAAGTTGCAGAAGAAAAATTGAAGAAAACTGAGCAATCTCTTGTATTATTGAAGAAGAACCTTAGTACTGTAGAAAAAACTATAAGAGATGCAGAAGCAAACATCGAGCAAAAGATGACTTTAAATTTTATTCGAAGAATTGCCAAAGTATTCGGAGGAGTTGTCATTGTATTAGGATTTACTTTATTAATACTCGGAATTATTGCTCTTTCAGTTAATTCAGCAACTCCAGAGCCAGAAACGCCTTTCATGGGCATAGATAGTCCCTTCTTGTGGATTTTCACCCTAATAATTGGAGTAATCATGACATTATCCGGTCTTTTACATCTGGATACATAACCAATCAATCACAGGAGAAATAAAAATGCGCCCCTTATCACACCAAGAAAAAAATATTGTTTCAGAGTTATTTGAAAATCTAGGATTCAAGCAACTAGGAACTCCACTTGACCTATATAGATACTCATTTGAACAAGATCAAATAATTTCTATGCAAGTTAAATATCCAGTGGATATCGGT
>JAEOTN010000150.1 GCA_016839865.1 Promethearchaeota archaeon
CAAGGAGTTATAAAACGAAGAACTCGTGATCCAGTTTTTAGTTGGCCCTTTGTAGAATGTGATTTTGTGAGTATTTTGATATGTTTTTCGATTTTCTGTTGACTCCGATTGCGTAGCAAATAATCTGCAGCTTTTTTAGATGGTAATTTGATTTCTCGTATATTAGATAATAGATCGAATAAATCCCCTGAAAATCGAGTTCCCTTGAAAACGGGGAGAGAAACTTTATCCGCTAATTCTATAGTATCCCATGTTGTGAACCCAGGAACCAGCACTAGATTATAATCATCTTGAGAAAGCCCGGAACATAAAGATATCACATGCTTGGGTTGGATAAATGCAGAAACATCTACGGATGCTCTCAAAACATCGCAATGTATGTTTAAATCTTTTTCTTTATTAGTTTTAGTTGCGATCTGTGTGATTTCTTCATAACTCTTCTCTCCGGTTATCAGTAAGATTCGCAACAATTCAGACATTTCCGTATCAGATCTTTAATTTTGAAGAAATATAGAATTTTATGTATTAAAGGATAAGCGTTGGGATAAGGACGTAAAATTTACTCTCTTTGTTCTAAAGGAAGATAGATGTCATCTAAAATACTACCGGATGCTTCCTTTATTCTCATATTATCCACTATGTCTTGAAACTTTCCACCCGATAATCCGTTTGCAATGAACGCTGCTCCTTGTGCAGATTCCTTGGAAATTGGGACGTATGAACGCATTACTTTAGGAGGAGCAATTTTACTAAGCTTTTCAATCATTGGATTCACAAGTGCATCTATTCGAGCTAAGCGTCCTGCGAACAAAATTTGCTTGATTTTACTTCGTGATGAAAAAGAACTGGATATCGCATATACTGCTTTAACTAAATCGTCATAGAAAGCATCCATAGCCATTTGAGTCTTTTTATCTTGTTTAGCAAGTAATATTAGCTCTTCTGCTTTCATTTCAAAATAACCAGCAATTGAGCTAACTCCTCCACGATAAACATCTTTTTTCTTGATTTTTCCCATCAAGTAGGCAATTTCTGCATCAATTGATCCAACTGCACGAAACCCCATAATGTTTGATCCACCGATCCCATCGATTATTTGACCGTTTTCAACTGCCAAGACTGCATTAAATCCATATCCCATTTCTACCATAATGAATGAAGCTTCCTCACAAGGAATACTAAAATCTTCCATTTGGTTCCGTATTCCAACCACAGTAGTACAAAGTTTATCAGCGGTTCCCAGATCAATTTTATTAACTTTACGATAACGAGGAACAGTGGGCAAGTGTTTAACGCTAGGAAGAAAATATCCGTTAACTTGTTGTTCGTGTAAAATCTTCAATATTTTCGCTAATCCCAAAATTATTCCTTTGTCTGGATTTTTTTTTAACAAAGCGAAAAAGTAATCTTCTTGTTTTAGATCCTCGATTTTCTTCAATGGTAATCCAAAACCCGATGGTGCAGACATAACATCAAAATCGGTGGTGTTAAGAAGGTTCAGAAATAATTCGGGATGTTTTTGAATTTGTTTAGTAGGAATGGAATGATCTAAGTAAAATGATCCATCATCTTCCATGCCCACGAAATCCCATGAAGCGCTTCCAGGATCGACACCGATAACACGAACCATATTCCAAACAGAGAAATATAGAAAATAAACGTTATCTTATGGTTTAATATGGAATCACATTGGAAACCGGTTACTTTTCAGTGGACGCTTGACGAAGGGATTATCAAACCACAAAAATTGTATGAATCTATAGTAATCATCAAATGGCCTGGTCGGAATAAATTCAATTCAGCTGCAATGGGAGTGAAATTCACAGATTTTCAAGAATTGTATCTTAGTCCTTATGCAGAAACCGATACATATGATTTATTAATGAGTTCAGAGGTGAAACTGGTGTCAGTAAATTTAACGGATGATATTGAGATATTCGCGAAATCCGCGTTGACTGGATTGCATTCTGGTTCAATTATTGAGGAAATTGGACACTCTCATTTGAATATCCAAACTAATTATGCATATCTGAAAAGTTCTCAGTATGTAATTCTCGGGGAAATTCAAGAACGTGAAAAAGCCTCTCCCAAAAAACGGGGTAGTTTTCGTTTAAAAATAAAAGAAATCCATAAAACGGGCTTAAACTCTCAACTGGTAAATCGAGGAGACAACATGGCTCTTGAAGCTGTTGTTTACGCATCAAAAATACCTGCAGCTAATAATCAACAACAAGTTCAAAAACTGATTGAAAAGGTAAGGGGATACCAATATGATATTCGAAGATTTTCTAGCTCCAAACGAGCTTTATCGGTATGCAACTATATTGATGAATTCCTAGATAACCCAAAATAGAGGAATTTGAGATTATTTCACATACATCAGTGGATATTGGAGATCTTCATTCCATTCCAATACTCCAGTTACTTCTGTTTCTTTGTACTTCAATTGGATTGTTGCATTGAGTATTCTACCATTTATTTCAGAATAATCGAATTCATGCGATTTTGTTCCCAATACATAATTTTGGTCAATTTCCACCCTCACTTCGGTCACAAATGGTTGACTTTTTATCGAATTAGCAAGAGCAGTCTCAATAGATGTAATTGTCTCTTTATTTTTTGATATAGGCATACCCATCGCAATATGATAAAGGGCACCGAGTTTTATACCAACTTCAAAAATTGCACGTTCCTTGGATGTTATGGTAGGAGGAAATTTAGTATCTGCAATATTTTCTTGTCTCATTTTACTTGCACTATATATCGATTAAGTGTATAATAACTAACTTAAGATATATATACAATCATTATCCAACATCTAGTATACTATCATATAGAAGTGGTCAAATTGAAAATTAAACTGTTTAAGAAAATTTTGCTATTTACGACACTTATACTTTTTTCATGGTTCCTGGTTTCTCAAATTACTCCCGTTTCTGCCCGAGAAGATTATTATTATGACAAAGAATGGTTAGATAATAACGGGTTTGATAACTCTTCTTTTTGGGTAACGGAAACACTAGGTGATGATCGCGATGTCGATGATTCAATAACAGGGGGTAAAGCTACCTTTACGATAATTGGCGATGAGGGTGGGTATACCTTTGATGCAAGCCCCCCACTGATAGATAATTGGACTAGAACACCCAATCCTGATTTTATAATCCCCGATGTTGATGATATCAACGAAACTGGTTGTGTTATCGGTCATGAGTATTTAGAAGAACCCGTAGCAAATTATTTCGGGGTAACGGGCAACCAGACGCGAAACTTTCCAAGCATGAATTGGGTTCATAACGTGGAACTCCCAGACAATATGAGTGATTATGTTATTACTTCTGCATCCGTGAGTGCCATTGTAAATGGATCTGGTGATACAAATTTAGAAACACCCGGAGATACTTTGCTGAGTAGTGGATATATTGGTGTAGGTGATTATGCTCGTTTTTATGTAAGAGTAGCAGATCCAAATAATATAGAGAATTATCGAATCGCGTATAATAAAACCACTACGCTTGGAAACGATATTGCAGGACCCGTCGGTCCTAACACTTATGGAGATCGTGTGTATCTCAATGATACAGACTTGGTTCCCGTGGATCAAGATTTATTGAAATTGTATTTAACCAAAGTTCTTGCATATGATAATCATAATTTCTCCATTATTCTCGGTATTGACGCTTATTGCGAGGATAACTACCCCACTTACGACAGGGACACGTTTTACGATTTACGAATTAAAAATTTCAGTTTATCATTCACGTACGAAAAGAAAATTGACCAATTGACCACTGTTTCTTATGAACAAACGGGTGATGTCGTTACCTGCACAACTGTTACAAATGCCTCTATGAGTTTTGATTATAAGATTGATTCATTATGGACATCTGCATCCCCAAATAGTGAAATCCAAATAATTATCAATGGAAAAAAGTATAGTGAAACCGTAAAATTAGCTGATTTCACTACTTCTGACCAAACTGTTGAATATTATGGTGTCGCTCTAAAGGATTTGCTAACCCCGAATCTCAGTGTGGCAGTGAAATTTCAATTATACATAGCTGATGAATTTGAAAATATTGCAGATTATACGATATCGATTGATAATGTTTACTTTAAGGTATCATATATGGTATTCACACCTGATCCCCCACCTATTAATCTCTTAGGTCTTTCAATAGGACTTGCTAGTGCAATTGCGGTTCTTTCTACGATTTTTGGACTTTATCAAGGAATATTCAAATTCCCAGTACATGTACGTAAAATCCGACACATTCGGAGAAAGATCCGAAGAGGGACCAGCACTAGACCGCTGAAAATTCAAGCAAGATCCGATCAAATCAGTTCAATAAACAAAACTAAATTGGATTTTAATGATTTGGTTGTGAAAGGACCTAAACATCTATAACTTTTTTTTTCCATTATTTTGAATTTTAGAATTAAATATTTATTTACCTAGTCATTTATTTGATCAAACGAAGCTGATCAATAATGTCCAAACGATTGCTAAGTTTAGATTTTATACGCGGTTTAGCTATCTTTGGTGTAGTTTTCGCCCATGGAATAGTATTCGGAATATTTCTTGGAGAACCGAATGCAGTTCAATTTCTCCCGCGTTCTCCACTTATAATCTTTGCACCCATGTTATTCCTAGGTACTTGGGCAGGATTATTTGCCCTAATCACAGGAATCGCTAATTCTTATATAGTATACAACCGAATGAACGTTAATCATAACATTAGAAAGAGTGTTAAACCTTCTATTGTCAATAACATCATTGTCTTACTTTTTCATTTCATCTATATGGGTTTATTCATAAATGCAACTCCTGCTTTAACGGGAGATCACCACCTATATTCGCTAATCACAGGTTCTATTCAAAAACGAGCGTTGAGTTTACCTGAGATTGAGATTTTTTTCAAAGCAGATGCATTATCTATGATCGCTAGTTCTGGATTAATTACTTGTTTTACATTGCTGATAATGTGGAGAAAAGATCGGTTCGAAATGTCGAAAAATAATAGTATTCGAAACTTGACAATTATCGCAATTATTTGGTTGTTAGTTTCAAAAGGATTATGGGAATGGTTGAATCCCCATTTTCTTAGATATTTAGAGTTGGGTAAACTCTATTATATCCCAGCCTTTTTCCTTTCGTTAATCGCTGGATCAATTCATTGCATCCTACCATATGCCGGATATGCACTAATCGGGATTGTTATCGGCATAATGATAGCAGAAGAAAGACCGTATGAAGCGATAAAAAGATATTGTAGAAGATTAGGTTTGGCATTTTTCATAACTGGAATCGTATTAATCGGCTACCACCTATTCACCATCACCACTGGTATCATAGATTATTTGTTTCAATATCAAAATATCCCTCCTGACTTATCATTTGTAAATCTGGGGCTTATGCTACTTTGGATCCCTTGGTTTTTTAGGAAATTTGATTATGAGACGCGAGAACGAACGGTTCGTAGAAGTGTATTCATTCGTAGATTTGGAATGCTATCACTAACAATTTATTGCCTTGAAGCGTTATGGAATATTCTATGGAGTAATATATTCCACTCCCAATTTGGAGAATTGACAGGTGAGTTTGATCCAGTAATGGGCAATGTGCTGTTGAACTTCTCATATTTAGTCGTAGTTGTTGGATTTTGGTTTATCATTTTAAAAATATGGGAATCTATTAAGTTCAAGTATAGTTTTGAGGACCTATCTGTCCGCATTGGAGGTATCTTTCGACCACAAAAATCTGATCGATTGGATGTCAGCAAAATTCTCTATAATCCCCGAAAAAAAGTTGATAATGAAGAGTAGGTTGTTAAATATATTTGTGAATGTCCTATGCCGACATTTTCACTTCAGTGTTCTTTTTTTGGATTTTCTCTGCAGAGTTCGATTCTTTTGAGTAACCCTAGACATTTATTTGAGTTTTATCAGTCCACGAACGAAAATTTAAATTTCCAACTAACCAAAGATAATGTGAGTACATAAACAAAACAAAACCTATCGAGGGGTTCACTATTAAAAAGAAACATACACGATTACTAGTTTTATTTATTGTTATCACGTTTATTTATTGTTTATCAACCAGTAATACTCAAGATGGCACAGATAAAGCATGGATGAATAATCCTGGATTCGTACATCCGATAGATTCTGATTGGACAAGCTCTGTTAACGGAGATACAAGTGACTTAATTGCCGAAAGTCCAACATCAGGTCAAGGAGATTTTAAAGTTGTAGGAGATTATCGCACATTTACATTAGTTGAGGATACTCCACATACAGACAACTGGACAATTGTGCAGAATCCTGAATTTCCAGTATATCCCGATACTTCCACCATTAATAGCGAAGGTATGTATGTATCTCATTTCTGGACAGAAGCTCAATCTGGTCAATTAACGTCAGTTCATTGGAGTCGAAACATCAGTATGCCAGTAGATATGTCGGATTATATTATCACATCCGCAAATATTTCTGTTATAGTAAATGCTACTGTAGCTGCTAATGACGGATATAGTAATGGGGATGGTGGAATTGAAGCATTTGGAGATTATACAAACATTGCCGACGTTGCTCCTTCATTAGGAACCACACCTCAGTTTGCGACTTATGATTACGTTCGATTTTATTCCTTAATTTCTGATGTTCCAAACAACATTTCCTATGAAATAGCACAATACCAATCAGGTCAGGATACATACCCTCTTGGTCACGACACCTATACAAGCGATCCTGAGTATTTAACACAAACAGATGATAGTTTAAACGATACATATCTCATCACAGTACCAGAAGAAAGTTTAAGATTTTTCTTATCAGATGTGCTTTCCACTGACAATCAGAATTTTACGTTTACAATGGGAATGAAAATTTGGTGCGAAGATAATTTCCTTAACGATGATGATGATTTTAGCGATTTATTGATAAAATCATACAATTTAACTTTCGGATACGAAAAGATCATTGATAGAAATACCTATGCAAGATGGGAACAGCTTGGAAATGCAATTACTGAAGATAACGCTCAAATTACAAATGGAATTGTCAAATATTAATACAAAGTATAATCACAATGGATAACAGATTCTCATAATTCTGAGTTTAAAATCATAATTAATGTGAATCAACACAATGATACTATAAAATTGAACA
>JAEOTN010000151.1 GCA_016839865.1 Promethearchaeota archaeon
CATATTTGCCTTCACGGAGCATCCGATGTAATACTTTTCCAACAGCAGATTTCGGCATTTCGGGAATGAACTCAACAATTCTAGGGTATTTGTAAGCTGCTACTTGTTCTTTCATCCAATCTATGATTTCCTGTTCAGTTATCTTTCCTTTGAACTCGTCCTTGATTACTATATAAGCTTTGATATTCTCTCCAGCGACTTCATCAGGAATTCCAATTACGGCTGCATCCATGATTGCTTCGTGCTCCATCATATATGCTTCAATTTCCGCTGGGTAAACTGAATGTCCTTTGTATTTTATGAGGTTTTTGATACGTGAGTGGATTTTAAGGTATCCTTCTTCATCCACAGAGCCAATATCTCCGGTATATAACCACCCATCTCGCAAACAGTCAGCTGATTCTTCTGGTTTCTTATAGTACCCTTTCATAATTTGAGGTCCACGAGCTGCAATCTCTCCTTCTTCCCCAATTCCAAGAATTTTCTCTCCGGTTTCTACATCCACAATTTTGCATTCAGTGTTTGGGAATGGGAATCCCACTGTCCCTGCTTTTGCTTTACCGAATTTAGAAAGTGGGACTGCATGCGTAATCGGTCCTGCTTCTGTTAGACCATAACCTTCTCTGAGTACAGCACCCGTCATTTTTTCAAAAGTATTTTGAACCTCCCAAGGCAAAGCTCCTGCACCACATAAGCAGAACTTAATAGATGATAGATCATGCTTCTCGATACCTTCGTAATTGTTCAAATTATTAAATAAGGCAGCCACTCCTGGGAAGATCGTAACTTTATTATGAACAATAGTCTCCAGCAATTCATCAGTATCTCGTGGATTTGACACCATAACGAGGTTTGCACCCATTAACATTCCTAAATTCATACAGACGGCTTGGGCATAAATGTGATACAATGGTAAAGCGGTTAACATTACTTCCTTTCCTTTTTCAGCGTCGGGGAACCACGAAGCACACTGATGACTATTCGCTACAATGTTGTGATGCGTCAACATAGCTCCTTTCGGTAACCCGGTAGTCCCCCCTGTATATTGTAAATTACAGATGTCATCAAGATTCACAGAAACTGAAGACAAAAGATCTTGGTCTGTCTCAGTATTATGCAGAATGTCTTCTAAGTATAAGATTTTTCCATCTGGATCAATTAATTCTTCCTTTTCTGGCTCGGGAGAGAACCATGGTGAGACTGAACTTTGGATTACCTTCTCAACATTATCAGGAATCGCGCCTTCGTTGATCTGGTCAAAGGCATCCCACATAATATAAAATCTGGCGTCAGAGTCTTTTAGTTGATATGTGATTTCAAGTTTTTTGAATAATGGTGATAACAATGTTACCTTGCCACCTGCGCGAATTACACCATAGAAACTTACGATACAATTTGGAACATTCGTGAAATGAAGCGCTACAGTATCTCCCTTCTGTAGTCCCATTTTTAATAATGCCGTTGCTAAGCGGTCTACCAGTTCATCAATTTTTTTATAGGTAAATTGTGAAGTGAAGTAGGTAATTGCAATACTATCTGGAAATTTCTTTGCTGCATTTCGCAACATCTGGTCTAAGGGGATTTCGGGAATTTCGATATTTCGTGGTACGTCCTTTGGCCACAATGGTGGATTATTATGAATTTCAAACATGTTGGTCATAGTTCCTATTCCTCCTCAAAGGTATATAATTATTTTCCCAAGTACATGGGCAACAAAGATTCCGCATTATTCAATTGCATAAATATATAATATTTAGTTTTTATAGTGTTATTCAGCACACATCTTCCGTGATATAAGTTGGCAGAAGAATTTAAGCGACATATAATGAAACAAGCACCATTTTTATTTTCGGAGACTCGGTTTCGAGTTGTTGAGTTAGAATACTCCTCCGAACATTTTGGGAATGCCATCATGGTGCTTGAAGATGAGGATCTACGTATACAATTTGTCAAGGATCGGGGTCAAATTTTTCTCGACTTTCAAGCTCCAACAACTAAACATCCTCACAAAAATTGGTTTTCAATTGATATTGTGAAACAGATGATTACCGGGGAAATAGAAACCTCATCAGAAATTATCCCCGAAAATATTGAATTTCTACGCAATAATCTTGAAGAGATAAAAGATTTATTCTCGCCTTCTAAACTAGATAACACACTTGGTAAATTAGACCAACTACAACGTGATCGGGCAAAACGAATGTTTTCTAAATGAATTTCTTTAAGGATTTTCTATCAATTACATATACTAGACCTCGTGAGTTATCAATTTTAATTTCCCAAGTGTGTGGACAAGATTCCGCATTTCTCGAAATGTAATTGAAAACACTTTTTATTTGCGAAGAGAAAAACTACTCATATCTTTTTGAGAGGATTTGTGAACAAAAAAATGAGTGAACAAGAAATTTTCGATCTCGTCATCATCGGTAGTGGTCCTGGTGGTTACCATGCGGCTTTGAGAGCCGCACAATACGGTGCAAACGTAGCAATTATCGAGAAAGATCCGGGAAATCTCGGAGGAACTTGCTCCAATTGGGGTTGTATCCCGACTAAGGCATTAGTAACTTCTGCCCATTTGCTTGAAGATATTCGTGAAAAATCTGAAGATCTTGGCATAAATGTCCGGAATGTCCAATTTGATTTTGCGAAAGCAGTAGAACGAAAAAATAAAGTAGTATCCGAATTACGTCAAGGAATCGAAGGATTACTAAATACCCGAAAAATCCCAATTTATTACGGATATGGAAAACTTGAAAGTGGGAACATCGACGTTGGATTTACTGTTAGTGTAACTCCCAAAGAAGGAGAAAAACAATTAATAAAAGGTAAGCGAGTTTTAATAGGAACAGGTTCTACCCCCGCACTCATTCCTGCATTCAATATTGACCATAATAAGATCTTAACTAGTGATGATATTCTTAATCCTAATTTTAAGAAATTACCAAAAAGTATGCTGATTATCGGTGCAGGAGTAATTGGTTGTGAATTTGCTAACATTTTCCGCACATTTGGTGTCGACGTTACGCTATTAGAGTACCTTCCAACTATGATTGCCACAGAAGAACGCTTGGTAATCAAGGAACTACGAAAGAAATTTGAAGAAATGGGAATAAAACTCCATGTAAACCAAAATGTATTAAATGTAAAAGCAACATGGTCAGGTGTTGAGGCAACCACATGTGATGCATCGATTCCAAGGGATCAAACAGAAACTGCTGAAAAATCTATATTTAAAGCTAACATGTGCTTAGTGTCGATCGGGCGTACAAAATTATCTGAAAATCTTGGATTAGAAAACTTAGGTGTCGAAACCGCACGTGTACGAACAATCGTAGTAGATGATAATAAAGAGACGAATGTGAAAGGAATATACGCAATCGGGGATGTAACTGATGGTATGATGCTTGCCCATAAAGCGAGTTATGACGGAGATGTCGCAGTAGCTAACGCTCTTTCTAGCATTGGGGGTTTTAATGTTCATCCACGAAAAGCAAATTACCGTGTAGTACCTGCAACCATTTTTACAAGCCCAGAAATCGGTTCTGTTGGAATTCGTGAGAAACAAGCGAAAGAAATGGCTAAAGAAAAAGGATCTAAGATTTATACCGGACGATTCTACTATGCTTCATTGGGTAAAGCTAAATGCATGGCAGCTGAGCAGGGATTCATGATGATCATCGCAGACGCCGAAACTGACTTAATTTTGGGTGCAAGCTGCATTGGTCACGGAGCTCCAGAACTTATCGGAACTGTATCAGTTGCAATGGAACATGGTATTACAGCGACTCAATTGGCCCATACAATTCATAGTCATCCTACAATTTCTGAGATGGTATTAGAAACTGTTGAAGATGTGCATGGTATGGCTATCCACAAAGCAGGACGTAGAAGATAAACTTCCGATCTTCTCTAAATTTTATTCTTTTTATTTTTCTGTCTTTTTAAGTTATATTACTTATCAATTATCTTAAAAATTAAGGATAAATGGTATATCATCGAAAGATGGAGCATTATTGCAAAAGAGATTTTGCTCCAGAAGAAGGTTTGATCAAGGAGATTCAGAAACCATTTAGAGACGAGATCTATCTAAAGGTGTATTGGCAATTCATGATTGAAGAGAAACTGAAAGATATGTTAAAAAAATTAGAATTTAACGATTTTACTTTCTATATTTAAATATAAACCCAATTCTATCCTTCTAAGAGACATCAACGCTGGATTCTATGCGAGCGATCATTCTGTCCACACCGTCCTCCTCGATGGTAATGCTTATTGCTCCAGTCGGGCATACTCTCTCGCACCTTCCGCAGCCTTTGCAGAGACCCTTACCTTCCGGATCAATCATGGCCACATGGTCAATGACCTGCATTGAACCGTATATACACACTTCGAGGCATTCCTCGCACCCATTACATAGATCTGCATTGACCGTGACGGAAACACCCTCCATCTTTTTACTCCACCCCTTCAGATACTTCGGTGAGTCCTTACCAGCAGCC
>JAEOTN010000022.1 GCA_016839865.1 Promethearchaeota archaeon
ATTCAATGCCACTTGGGCTAACAAGTCCCCCAATTGCTGCCCAATGTCCTTTCCCTTCAGCAAGAACTTTTTGCATTACGCCCATACGTTCCAGATGAATTTGAGCTCTTGCAGTAATCGCATCACCACAAATTTTATCTCTAGGAAACTTTTGTTTTTCTAGAACAATGGTTTTAACTCCAAATTCAGCAAGGTAAAACGCACAGGTGGATCCCGCAATTCCAGCTCCAATAATACACACATCAAATATTTTCTTCTCAGTTTCTGCCATGAATATCCTTTACAAAGTGTTGATTGAGATGATAGTAATCATTGTTCGTTCTTCAGACATTTAAATACCCGCTTATTGTGATCAACATCTCACATTTAATAAAAGGCAAATCTTGCTGGTGTTTTCTGGCAATATTTTCTGAATAAAAGACACTTCATTTTGACTCTATAACTATTGGTCGCTGAATTGCTTATATTGGAAACAACAATTTCATTCATATTGAAAAGATTTGTGAATAATATGAGCGACAAAGTATATGAAGAAATTCTAAAAGAGTTAGAAATGTCATATTCTCAAGGAGAAATAGAGGAATCTTCTTATCAAGAGTTAAAGCAACGCTATACAAGAAAAATGGAAGAAAATTCTAATATAGAAAACGAACCAACTACGATAATTACCTATAAATCTCTAGGAGGTCATAGCGTTTCTGACGAAACGATTAAATTTTCAGGTGCTGCACGTTTACCTGGGGGAATTATGCCTAGATTTGTGAAAGTATCCGGATCGTGTAAAATTAAAGACGATATTGAAGTAAATGGGATAAAATGTTCAGGATTACTTCGAAGTGCGGGTTCTATTGTAAGTCATGGAGATATTCAAGTATCAGGTGCATTTAAATCTAAAAAAAATGTTTCTGCTACTGGGGATGTAAATGTTTCGGGAGCTGCAAGAGTGAAGGGAGATCTTGATACAACTGGAGCTATTAAAATATCTGGAGCTATGATCGTCAACGGAGGAATTACAGGAAAAGAAGGAGTTCGTGTGTCTGGCAGAGCGAGGACTGATGGAAATTTGTATTCGGAAAATGATATCGAAGTTAAAGGGTCCGTCAAAGTAAGTGGAAGCGTGATTGGAGATAATATAAAATTCAAAGCTTCACATGAATTTCGACGATTTCTCAGAAGTTTATGGCGATCCAAAGTGGAAGGAAATATCACCGGCAGCGGAGAAGTGAGTGTAGATAATATTCATGTAGATGGCAATGTAAGGGGTAAAGTGGTAAGGATAGGGCATAATAGCAGAATTGAGGGAAAGGTTCAATATACGGACAATATTTTTATTGAACACGATGTTTTTTTGAGAGAGCAACCCGAAAGAATCTCTCTCGAAGGAAGACCTATTCCAGTTCCACATCGCACACCTGTTCAAAAATTCCCATCGATTTCCAGTAATGGTGTACCAGCTTTCTGTTCTAATTGTGGAGAAGAAGTTGGAAAAGGAAAGAAATTTTGTCCCGCGTGTGGGTCAAATCTCTAATTTTTTATAGAAATTACTACATTACCTTTTTTTCGTCCTGTTTCTACATATCGATGTGCTTCTACAGCTTGTTCCAAACTGAATGTTTTATCTATAACTGATTTTATCTTTCCGTTCTCAATCATTTTCACTAGCGTTTCTAGATCCTCAATTGATTCTTTAGCAGTTCCCGCAATAACCGTGATTTTATGAATTCTCTTCGTCCATCTTTTCCGGATTGAATGTGTAAATCGTGGATTTGCTATCAAGAAGAATCCACCCTTCTTGATAGATTGAATGCAGCCTTTATAGGGAGCTTTTCCCACAACATCAAAAATTACATCGTAAAGATGCTCTTTTGCTGTGAAGTCTTCTTTTGTATAGTCAATAACATGATCAGCACCGATAGATAGTAACATATCTAACTTTTCTGTAGAATCAACAGCTGTAACTTTTGCTCCATAAGATTTTGCAATTTGAACTGCGATAGTGCCAATACTCCCCCCAGCCCCATTTATCAATACTTTTTGCCCCGATTGTATATTAGCTTTCTCTAAAAAAGATAAAGAATTAAATCCACCAACTGGAAATACCGCAGCTTCTTTAAAAGTCATATTATTTGGTTTTTTAGAATAGAAATTCTCATCAGAAAAAATCACATATTCTGCGTATCCTCCCATTTCAAAACCAAGTTGTCCAAAAATTTCATCTTCAGGCTTGATTTTAGTGACGTTTTCCCCAACAGAATCGACCACTCCAGCAATTTCTTGACCAAGGACAACCTGTTTCCGTGGTTTAAAGACACCCATGAATAATCGAATGAGGAATCTTAAGAAAAATGGCATATTTAGACTACGCATTTCACAATCACCCATTGACACCGAAGCGGCTTTAACTCGTACGAGAATTTCATCCTCCTTAGGAACTGGTTTCTCTACATATTGAAGCTCGAGCACTTCTGGTGGTCCATATCTGGTTAACACTACTGCTTTCATACTACTTCCCGATGATATAATTCTAAGGTCTGTGTATATCAGAAAACAAAAGGATTTCTAAATATCGATTATGAAAAAAAGGTTAAGAATTACTCGTATATCTTTCGAATGACATCTGTAAGTGATTTTTTTGGAACGTGCATTTTTCCATCTTCAGTTTTCCAGTACTTGAAATCTCCAGAAAAATCTTCAATTTGCGATTCCTCATCTGGATATCCAATAGAAACCACATATTTTACTTCTAGATGCTTTTCTGATCCCAATCCCAATAAAGAATGAATTGCAGGTCTATCAATAGCTCCTTGCCAACATGCACCCAGACCAAAATTCGTAATTCCAAGAAGTATGTTTTCTACAGCAGCACCACAATCCGTATTCCCTTCTTTCTTAATTGTTGTGTCAAGTAATACAACAATATATGCCATAGGTTGTCTACTCGGTTCAGGATTTCTCATTTCTGGAGGTAGAGCTCCAGCCCATCGAACTAAAGGAAACATTTTCTCTCGCATGTGTTCATTAGTTATAATAACGTATTCTAATGCTTGCTTGTTGCTTCCTTGGGGTGCGATTCGTGCAAAATCAACGAGTTTTTTGAGAATATCCAAGGGCACTGGTTTTGGTTTAAAACGTCGTATGGTTCTTCTTTTCTTTACTAATTCTTCAAAATCCATGATATTCTAGAATGTCTTATCATAATAAAAAAAGTGTTGATCTTGCCCTAAGACATATTTAAATTGGGTAGGACGTTAGAAAATGCAATGGACGTTGAAACTTTTTGGGAATTAATTGAAAAATCCGGTGGAGACGATAAACGACTAGCGACGTTGCTGCAAGAACTCAAATCAGAAGAAATTCGAGGATTCGGTGACCTTTTAGATATTTTCCATAGCAAGGCATATAACTGGAACTTATGGGCAGCAGCATACTTGATCAACGGAGGATGTAGTGAGGAGGAATTTGATCAGTTTGTATATTGGTTAATCAGTAGAGGAGAAGAGACATATAGTAATTCTGTAGATGATCCAGACTATTTGGCAGAAATTGTCACAGTAGATGATAATACATTTGATGATAGTTTCATTATTAGTATCGCACGTGCTTTAGATCGTTTAGGAAAAACAATAGACGGAAGAGCAGTAGTCACTATTCCTGCTGAACTGATGAAATTTAAAAAGAAACCCACTAAACCTCGTGGGAAAGAGTGGGAAGATGATAGCGATTTACCAGAGATGTATCCAAAGCTCGGTGAGAAATATGCAGAAATGCTCGAATGGGACGAAGACAGCGACGATTGGGATGACGAGGACAAAGGCAAAAGCAAATTACGGAGAGCTTGGGATAAATTTGTTGAGTTCTTTGCAAAAATTTTTGATAAATTTGTAAAATTCTTCAGCAAAAAGAAAAAAGACGAAGAGGAAGAAGAAGAAGAAGAAAAACCAACAAATCGTTTAACTACAAATATGGGTGTTAATTTCTGGTTGTATCTTGCCTTTTTGGTCTTGTTTTTGGGATTTATTGCTATGATACCAGTAACATTCATTCTGCAAAATAACACACTAATAGATATCAGTCAATTAGAAGGTATGGAAGCCAACTTGATTGATATTTTTACACGCTATAATTTCCGTCCTGAATGGAATTCCGTTTTTGAGAGATATATTGGGAGACGGCTGTCATTCTTAGATGCAAGATATCTTAAATGGAACAATTTGCATTATATTTGGGGATTCGGGATAATCTCATCTTTGATTGCGGGTTTACCATTTTTCAAACTCTTATTTCAACGCAGACATGTGCAATTAACACCGGATGGAATGGAATTTTTAACCAAAAAAGAAGTCCTAAAGAGCAAAATACCTGTGAAAGAAATTGAATCTATTTGGATTAGTAAAAGCAATACCATCCAAATCAATACAAAGAAGAAATCTGATACTGAACCAGTCTTGTTAATGGATTTAGTGGATGTAAAACCAATTAAAAACTACTGTCAAGACAAAAAAATAGAGACTGAAGATAGTACGTTAATCAAAATGCTTTATACTTTAACAGTACGTAAGTTCAAAAAGATTAGAAGCAAGGATTGATTTTTTATCTTTCTTTAGATTCTCAACACAACTCTTTTTAACCTCACATACCTAAATAATAGGTGAGTTAGTATGGGTGCAGAAGAATATTTGATGTACACAGAAGAAGAACGTGAATTTCGTGAGTATGTGAAGCAATTTTGTATGGATGAAATTGTACCTCATGAAGATGAAATCCAAAATGAAAATATCTATTCCAAAGAAATTTTATACAAGATTGGGCAAGCCGGATTGATGTCGGTCCATCATCCAAAAGAACTTGGAATTGGAAATTATGCTGGTAGAGGTTTAGTTTACGAAACTATCGTTGCAGAAGAGGTTTCTGCAGTAGTTGCAGGACTCGATATGGCACGAATGGCATCTGCAACCTTATATGGTAAACCTGTTTCTCGATTTGGAACAGAATTCCAAAAAGAAAAATATCTGAAACCGGTGATTCGGGGTGAAAAGATAGGAGCCTTGGGAATTACTGAGCCAAATGTTGGTTCTGATGTCGCTGGCATGGAAACCCATGCTGAACCCAAGGATGATGGATATCTTATAAATGGACATAAAAAATATATCACAAATGGCAGTCAAGCAGATTTTCTCTGTATATTTGCCATCACCGATTCAGAGGTTCACTCTAAACAAGGGATGTCTGCATTTATTATTGAAAATACCATGCCAGGATTTAGTGTAGTTAAGGATTTAGACCTAATGGGGATGAATGGCGCACGTGTATCTGAATTAAAATTTGAAGACATTTATGTTCCGAGAGAAAATGTTCTGGGAAAAATTGGAGATGGATTCGCAATTTGTATGGATGAATTAGATTCAGAACGTGTAGCAATCGCAGCAGAAGCACTTGGGTATGCACGACCCGCCTTAGAAAAGGCTATAGAACATGCTCAGACACGAGTACAATTTGGCAAGCCAATTCGTTTGTTTGAAGGGGTGAATTTCAAAATTGCAGATATGGCTACGGATTTTGAAGCTGCTCGATTATTAACTCTAAATTCTGCACGACGATATGACAAGGGTCTTATAATAAGTAAGGAAGCTGCTATGGCAAAAATCTTTGCAACGAAAATGGCAGTGGATGTATGTGATAGTGCTATCCAGATTCTTGGAGGAAGAGGATACGAGAAAGAGAACAAAGTTGAGAGATATTATCGAGACGCTAAATTGATGGAAATCGGTGGAGGGACAAGTGAAATTCTAAGGTATTTGGTTCAACGTGAGATATTCAAAGAAAATAAAAAGAAGAAGTAATTGTACACAATTAGAATCTCATGATCAATCGAAAAACACGAAATATAATCATTATTTCATTTTCTTTTGTCATTTCTTTTGTATTTTTTGGAAGTTTTACTTATTTTATATTATTTACTCGTATTCGAACGGTGTATCCAGTAATTTTATCCGTACTATCATTTGATTGCATAGCATTAGGAGTATTTTTCGTGTTTTTTGGGATCCATGTTATTCGAAACATCTCAACCAGACTTACATCTCCGAAACGAGTAGCATTTGCTATTGGACTTGCACTCATGGTTGCAGTACCTGTCGGAGAATATAGCACTTTAGCTTTTGGACCAATATTCAACGTTGATAAACTATATTTTTGGAATGACGGTCCCTATATCACATTTGGAGAAGATCCGCAGACCGAAATGGTTGTATCATGGTTAACAAGAACTACAACTAAAACAGAAATTCTGTTTGGGACTTCACCAGATAATTTAGAGAAAGTAAGTTCAACTGATCCGCGTGGACATCTACACCACCTATATTTATCTGATCTGGCTCCAAATACCAAATATTATTACAAAATCAACAAAAATTTCGGTGCTGACCATGATTCAGATGTATTTTCCTTCACAACAGCACCATCGAGTAATGAGGACTTCAAAGTAATTATTGTTGGAGATATGCAACCCACATGGATTGACACATTACGGGCAGGGGAACTTGTAGCAAGAGGGATTGCAGCAGAAAATCCTAATTTTGTCATCCAGTTAGGAGATTTAAGTTCAAGCGGTGATATGGCTCAAATCTGGCATTTCACAATGCAAAATTTTCCATTATATGCTGCAAATTCTCCATTCCAGCTTGCTGTAGGAAATCATGATTATGCAGGTGGGGGGAATGTGAACACTCGTATGCTCTTCCCAAATCCCTATAACTCCTCCCAAGGATTATACTACTCATTTGACTATGGAAATGCCCATTTCATTAACATAGATAATTTCGATTCAGGATACGGTCAAATGACATATACGCAAAAAGACTGGGTGGTACAAGACCTAATTGAAGCGAAATCCCGAGGACAACAATGGATCTTCATCAGTTTCCATCATACCATATTAACAACTGGGACTTCAAGTCAAAACTGGGATTTACAATCATGGTTGGTTCCAATAGCAGATAAATATGATGTGGATGGAGTATTTTTTGGACATGATCATCATTTTGAGCATTGGAATTATACCTATGGATCAAGTGGACTTCTTTATAATGAAACTGACACTCCTTCTGGGAATGAAACTCATTATTGGATGTCGGGCGGTGGTGGAGCTCGCACTGAAGTCGATTATGGAATTTTGACACATGCACCATGGACAAGTCAAAGGTATTTTTACAATGTATCTGCAGCGGAATACCAATATATTCCCGTTACACGCTACGCATGGAACTCCAGCAGGTATGTGGAGTCAGAACTGCATAAAATTTATGCAGAGTCTGAAGATCATGAGCTGTATTATCATGTCCCTGAAATACAATCCTACTCCACGGATAATGAAATGTTCGGTTATACATATGGAGAAGAAACCCGTCATTACATGATTTTAGAAATAAAAAATAACGGAAATACGTGCACCATTAGTGCACATTATCCAAATGGAGATATGTTAACCGGTCCAGATGGATTATATCCTCAAACGTGGACATTTACAAAATAAAAATAGATTCCATTTTTCTCTAAACGATTGGATATAATAGATCGAAACTACTTGGAATATTTAATGGAATTCCATGTCGCCCCCATGAAAGGTATTACAGATTGGAAATTTAGGAAAAATTGCCTAGGTGCAACTGATTCTTATACAGAAATGATTCAACTTAGAGAGATCTTGGGGAACAAAAAACGTGCTATAGATAAATTAGATTTGGATTTTATTGATGGACAAAATCAATGGATTCAAATCTTGACCAACTCCCCCCGGGAGATGGAAAAACTACCATTCTGGTTGAACACCTTTTGCAAAGAATTTCCAGAAAAAAGTCACATCTATGGTATAAATATCAATTTAGGATGTCCCGATCCCCAAATCATATCTGCTGGGCAAGGTGCTGCATTAATAAAACGCAGAAAACGTATTTTAGATTTAATAAATGCGTTTTTGGAATCAACTGATAATTCATATCACTTGAGTCTTAAATTCCGACTAGGGATGAATATGAGAGATGTTACTATGAAAGTCTTAATTGATGTACTTGAAAATCTAAGTGTTATTGACAATAAGCAATTGAAGCCTCCCATTATTCATTTCAAGCATGTAAAACAACATTCGGATGAAACACCGATTTGGGAGTATTTAGATCCACTTTTGGATGCAGGTTTTTCATTTATTTTAAATGGCAATATTTCCATACCCCAAGACATACACACCATTCGAAATCAACTAGAAATTAAAAGACAGAGATTATTTAAGCACCATATGAGAGGAATTATGATAGGACGGGCATTAATATCAAACCCATCATTATTTTTAGAATTTCAGGAGATATTTTGAAACCAACTACACTATAAAATCAGACATAATCGATTTTTTTTGGTAGGTTTATACATTTATTTCTTCTTCTTGATTTTTTCAATTACTTTACTTAATCGTTGTTTTGGTTCCATTGAGGCGAAATCTTCCTTGAAGACTTCTTCTTCTCTTTCAAAACCCTCAATATTCTCATAAATTGCTTGTTGGATCATATATTTGCATTCTTTTATAGCACGCGATGAATTTTTTATCAAAATTCCTGCATATTGGGTCACTTTCTCATCAATTTCATCATTAGAATATATATGATTCACTAATCCTATCCGTAGAGCTTCTTCAGCACCAATTGGGATTCCTGAATAAATAATCTCTCGTGCCTTTAACGGTCCTACCAAACGAACTAACCGTTGAGTCCCCCCTGCGCCTGGAGTTATCCCATATTTAACTTCGAGTTGCGCAAATTTTGCATTCGGAGTGCAGAAAATGAGATCCCCACAATATACTAGTTCCATACCAGCAGTGAAACAAATTCCTTTAACAATTGATAAGACAGGAATAGATAATCCCTCAAGTAAATCGAAAACAGCATGAAATCGTCGAGACACCGGAATTGCATCTTTTTCTTTTAATGAAACAAACCAATCTACATCGACTCCTGCACTGAAAAATGAATCAGAAACTGTGCTGAGTATCATTACTTTGATATCAGATTGTTTCTCAACATAATGGATGATGTGCTCCAGTTCATCCAAAGTTTCTGCTGTAAATGCATTCATTTTGTCCGGACGGTTAAGTTTTATTGTAATTATACCATCTGCGAGTTCTGCCAATAATGTATTGTACTCAGATAGTTCAGACATATCCATCATGTGGAGGAAATCCTATAAGTACCTAACTATTTTTTAGTGTGGGAGGATATTATGTAATCTATGCTTATAGGAGAACGAGTTAAACTGGTTGCAGCAGATTCGAAGAATATACCAGTTTTTCTAAAATGGTTTAATGATATGGAAATTTTACAATACGTGTCTGGATATGGGCCATTGACACGTGAAGCAGAAGAAGAATGGTTTGCATCATTAAAAGATAGAAAAAATACGGTTTTATTCTCTATAGTCGTGAAAGCAGATGAAATTTTAATTGGTAATTGCAGTTTCGAGATAGATTGGAAAAACAGAGTCGGACTCGCAGGTATTGTTATTGGAGAGAAAGAATATCATAATAAAGGATATGGAACGGAATCATTGAAATTAATGATTCAGTATGCGTTTGATGAGCTTAATTTGAATAGAATGGAATTAGAAGTTTACTCACACAATCCCAGAGCCAAAAGTTGCTATGAAAAAGTAGGATTTAAGCAAGAAGGAAAGAGAAGGCAAGCAATATTTAAGAATGGAAGATATCAAGATGCAATCGGAATGGGATTACTGAAGGAAGAATGGGAGAAAAAGAAGTAATTGTTATAAACTAAGGTAAGGTATATGTGCAAAATTGAATCGAATCACGATAATCTTTAGGTCCCGCTTCAGCAACGAAACACACAGTCCCGTCCGAGAGTTGTCCTAATTGTGAATATGCAGAACTTCCCTCAAACAATATAATTTTATTCCACCAATTAGCTCCTTCATCCATACTAATTTGAAGTGTTAGATAAGCTCTTATTGGATAGTAAGGATTTGTGAACAACAACGCATTTTCATATGGACCTGTGTAATTATATCGTATGATAGAGGCCATACATCCGAGATCAGGAAGTTCTGGATCTTCTACCCAAGGATTCCATGTTAACCCACCATCATCAGAGGTAGCATTAAACCTACCTCGACCACCTGTATTTCGGGCATTTATATACAAACTCCCATTGAGTAGCTCAACTACTTGACTTTCCGAGCCAATACCTAAATCAGCTCCTTTGTGCCAAGTAACTCCATGATCATCACTATAGATAACATGAGCACCCTTTTCACCAAAATAATAACTGGGAATAATTAATCTTCCACTTGACATCTGGATACCAATACCAGGTCCTGCGCCATGCTGGTAATCAAATCTATCTGTACTCCAAGTTGTTTCCAAGCCGATTTCATCTGTTAAATGTCTTGGATTCGACCAAGTAAGTCCAAAATCATTACTATGAATCTCAAATACTAATTTGTTATCAATGTTGTAGAGCACATGGATCGTAGAGGTTGCATTGTCCCAAACAGAACAAGGATTTCCCACAGTTCTAGTCCCATTGCTCTGGAGTACTATTAATTCACTCCATGTTTCCCCACCATCCGTACTACGTTTCATCACCAGATCAATATCCCCCCAATCCATGTAGGCTTGAGTTCTAGATTCAGCGAATGCTACAATAACATCACCAGGTAGGACTAACATTGAAGGAATGCGATATTCTCTTCCTACCTCGCCTTTGGAAAATATAGGAGTATGTTCCACTCCCTCATTCCATTTAGGATGATAAGACCAATATGATACACCGAAAGACATAATTAAAATCATTAAAATGAATGGCGCAAAAAGAACATCGCTTTGGCGGATTTTTTTCGTTTTTAGACTTAATATATCCTTGATAATATCTATGCAAAAAATCGTCGCGATTCCAACAAGTACCATTCCAACAAAAAGCACCAAGATCCATGGATAACTATCAACGATTCCCAGAAGGACCATAAATGAAAAATAAAGATAAATACTGGTATCAATAAAGAGAAGAATACTTCTGATTAAGATATAAGCTGTTTTTCCCTTAGTTATCGGATCTTTCATTGCAAGTTTCTTAGAAATAAATGGAATTAACTGTATGAGGTTGTTGATCACTAGAATTCCTACAATAATGAGAGAAATGAGTTTCACACGACTAACTACAATCATATCGCTAGAATATCCGTCTATAATGAGGAATGCAATGACTGCAAGAAGGACTGAAAGTATTCCATAAATAATCCGTATGATCTTTGAAATTTTCGTCACCTTTTCATATGTCAACCCAATACCTATTAAAATAATCAAGTTAAGGTTCGAAGATTCTCATTTAAATATCTTTAAATACTACCACTTATAAACATAAAAAGTATTTATAAACTTTATAAATAAACCTCTATCCCTTTTTGTCGAAAAAAGTTCAATCATAATGAGGATAGTAGCGTTTAATCATGTTATTTATTCCGAGAGGAGAATTGAGTTATGTCAGAAGAAAATAAAGAAATTCCCGAAGCAACTTATAAAATAGAAAATGTAGTCGCTACTGTAACGCTAGATATTGAAGAAAAAATTGATCTGAATATTATTGCCCGTCGCTATGCAGATGTAGAATACAATCCAGAGCGATTTCCAGGCTTAGTTATGCGTATCGATAAACCAAAAGCCACAATTTTAGTGTTCAGCACTGGCAAAATGGTTGTAACTGGTATGCGACGTGCAGATGAAGCTGAGGGAGTTGTACAAAAAGTCATTCGTCGAATCAAGAAGGCGAAGATTGAAGTATCTAATCCTGTTATTACGATTCAGAATATTGTTGCATCAGGTGATCTCCACACTAGTATCGACCTAAATCTTGCTGCTGTTGTAATGGAGTTCGCAATGTATGAACCCGAAGTATTCCCAGGATTAATCTACAGGATGCAAGATCCTAAGACAGTGTTCTTAATCTTTTCCACAGGTAGAATTGTTTGCACCGGTGGCAAAACTAAAGAAATTGTAGCGGAAGCAGTTAAAAAATTATCCGTTGAAGTTCGAGAACAAGGTGTAACCAAGGAAGAAGGCGAGTTTGAATCAGAAGCCTTCGATGAAGAATTTACGTTCTTATAATCTTTTTTTCTACCATTAAATACTCTGGAATTTGTTGGAGAAACTTATTTATTTTTATGAAGTATCTAACCATATCCATATATTGGGATAAAAAATATCAATTTAGATGAATGTTCAATGAAGAGGATTCAAAGTCTTGATATTCTTCGTGGTATTGGGATGCTTGGATTGGTTGCAATCCATGCATTTGAGAAAGTAGGGTGGCCTAATGTAGCAAATATGTTTGATGAGCC
>JAEOTN010000152.1 GCA_016839865.1 Promethearchaeota archaeon
GGAGAATATTTTAGAAAAAGATGATAATCTGTATTATCTGACGCCTCGAGGGAATTATTTTGCTGAAATCATATTCATCTTAGAAAAGATTGGGTTTGTCGATCCAGGATCGAAAATAAAAATTTTTAATCATATTAAAAAACCAACAAAGGACGATACCTCTAAAAATTCATAATTTAAATTTATAGAATCTTTTTTAGATAAAATCATTATAGATTAGTTGGTTACATTGTTGAAATGAACAGATTTAATGCTTTAAAGCCTTTGATTTTTTATGAGGCTCTGAAATAAATATTGATGAAGGATCTACAGGTAGATTTATAATAACGTAAAAGATGAAATATAGATCCAGCTATCCTGATTATAGATAAAATAGGAGGAGTAAAACCTGATAAGTGATTATCAGCATACAAAATTGATAGATTCTCTTAATTATCCTTTTTATATCATTGATGTTTCTGACTACACCCTTAAACTATGTAACTCGGCAACTAAAAAGATTTTTGGCGATTATAAACCCACAGATAAATGTTACTTTCTCACCCATGGGAGAACAACACCATGTACAGGCGAAGAACATCCTTGTCCTCTTGAAATGGTGAAAAAAAAGAAACAACCAGTTACCATTGAACATACTCACCTAGATACCGAGGGAAATCCGAGAATTTATGAAATCCATTGTCATCCGATATTTGACAAAAATAGAACTGTTAAACAAGCAATTGAATATTCGATGGACATTACTGAACGAAAACAAGTTGAGAGATCTTTACAGGAATCAAAGGAAAATTTAAATCAAACAAATCAGTTACTTGAGCAAATTTTAAACACCACAGATATATTGATCGCCTTTATGGATCCACAGTTCAATTTTGTTAAGGTAAATCGTGCATATGCTCAAGCTGATGATCGAGAACCAGAATTTTTTTCAGGACAAAATCATTTCGATTTGTACCCCGATAAAGAGAATGAAGAGATCTTCAATCGGGTAGTAAAGCAAAAGAAACCATATTTTACCATAGCAAAAGCTTTCAGCTATGCAGAACATCCTGAGCGGGGAGTTTCTTATTGGGACTGGAGTTTAATCCCAATTTTTGACTATAATAATAATGTCATAGGATTAGTTCTAACCTTACAAGACGCTACTAATCGTGTAAGAATGGAGAAAGCAATAAAACAATCAGAGAAGAAATTCAAGAGTATAACAGACCTAGCGCACGAGATTATTATGAGAATTAAACCTGATGGAAGATGTACTTATATTAATAGATCAGGAGTAGAATTTTTCGGAAAACGTAAGAATAAGATGTTACAGGAGAATATTTTAAATTTTGTGCACACTAATGATCTAAAGAAGATACATTTATTTTTAAAACGAGTTGCAAAGGATATAGACCATATAGAAGAAATAGTAATCAACTTTATAGTTCCTATAGGAATACGAGCAATTGAATGGAACGCTTCTCCGATAATTGATGATTCTAGGAATGTGGTTGAAGTTCAACTAAGTGGCAGGGACATTACGGAACTTCAAGAAGAATTAGTTGAAATGAATAAGCTCGCTGCTGTAGGGCAGCTGGCAGCAGGAGTTGCTCATGAGATAAATTCACCATTAGCAAATATTACTCTCAAAGCTGAATATTTGTTGAATGTTATTAACCAAAACGCTTCAACTCTCGAAAACAACCTATTAGAAAGGGAACTCACAAGTATAAAAAATGAAGTGAAAATATGCTCTAAAATTGTAACAGAACTCCTACAATTTTCAAGGAAACTACACATTGTTCCAGTTAAGTTTAAGGTGAAATCTCTTATATCTGAGCTTCTCAGCTCTCCATCCATAAATTTCAGGGTAATTGAAAAGAAAATAAGTGTTGATTTACAAATTAACGAAGAGCTTGAGGCCGTTGGTGATAAAACTTTACTATCCCAAGTTTTTCAAAATATAATCAACAATTCAATAGATGCATTAGAGAATGTCAAAGCTGAACCTCGAATTACTATCGTAGCTGACAAGGAAGGGAATAACCTTGAAATTAAAATGACAGATAATGGAATTGGAATTAAAAAAGCCAACTTAACTAGAGTTTTTGAACCCTTCTTTTCAACCAAACCGTTAGGAAAGGGTACAGGCCTGGGATTATCCATCTGTAGAGGTATAATAGAAAAACATAAAGGAAAAATCAAGATTAATAGTACCTATGGGTATGGAACCGAAATTCGAATAACAATACCAAGTAGCTGATCATCGGTATTCTAGAGTAACAAGCAAGGAGGATATATCAAGAAAAAGATTACTGTAATATTGCATGACACGCCGTATGGCACCGATAGATCATATAATGGGCTAAGAACTGCAATGTCATTGCAAAAGCGTGAAAATGTTGATGTGAATGTGTTTTTGTTTGCTGATGCCACGTTTTGTGACAACCTTGATCTGTACTAATCAATCTATTTCAGGACTATTCAATCTCCTGATTTTCTTTGTAAGCTGTTCACGGGGTCTGACCATCAAGAACTCGGGCTCATCTTTTCGTGGGGTGAGAGAAAGTAAGTCATCAATCAATTTTTCAAACTCATTTATCATTTTCATTACCATTGTATTTTATGGAGATCATTTGATACTTCCTCTTATTGTAAATAAACCAATTTTCGATGGAAATCACCTAACTATTAGTTGAAAAGGGGTTTGATGTTTTTCTTCCAGATAAAGCCTTACAATCGATTGCAGAAAAAAGATGATGGTGTAATAACCCTTCCTCTTAGTTTTAAAAGGAATCATCGCCATTCACTCGAATTAGATTGCTCTTACCAAGATTGCATAGACTATTGGCCCTACCATCGTTCCCACAATGTTCGTTGCCATATGAATGCCTCGACTCGAAAATATAACACGACTATATTGAGTACAGAAGCCATAACACATGAATCTCGCAAATAATAATTTACTAGGATCACATTAGAGTGTTCTACGACAAACCAGACGAATCAGATGATCAATCTGAAATTCCGAAAACAAAAGTAATCAGTGATCCGTCCGTTGTGCCCGTTTTATTCCACAAAAAAAATCAAATTATACTCAATTTATTACTTGAAAAAGAGTTTAACATCATGGAATTGAAACAAGAGACCAATCTAAACCCTGGAACTATTAAAAGATATCTGGATGATTTGGTGTCAAAGGGTTTAGCTTTTCTCAGTCGAACGGTTCAAAATGAATATGGATTTTTCCTTAAATATTACCGTGCCACAGCACAATCCTTTGTTATTCATATAGAATGGCCTACCAATGTTGAAATTTAATCAAGGATTGTGCTTTTATGACATAATATTGAGAAGTGAAATGATTTCAATTTTTCGCATGTGTATTCTCACACGTTTAGAGAGGAAGTAAGTAATAACACACATAATATTAAATATAATAGTTAAAACGAGAAGGTGAATTTCATTAAAGTTATACGATATTATCCACATACTCAGATACCCGATTCCATCTAAAATTAATCCAATTAAAACGAATACCAGAATTTTGAGTAACAGGTTTATGAACTCAATCTCCTCCTTCTCTTGAAAATATCGTTTGCGAATTAAAAAACGATAAACCATCTTTACAATAATGTATATTCCACAACCAATTGCTATCCCTTGAAAGATAAATGCTAGTAAGAAAAAATCAATATGGATGATTGCTAGGATGGCTGTAAGCATAGAAGCTACGAGTAAAATGACTAAATACTTTTCCAGAATGTTTTTACTATTAGAAAAAAATGAAAGATAAAAGAAATATAATTCAAGATAATAAAAACCGTACAGAACGGCAATAGGAGGGAGATAACTCTTTTCAACTGTGAATGGAACATTTATTGCCAACATTATCCCCATAAATCCAAGAGCCAGACCTAGATAAATAAAAAATAATCCTAGGTGAAAAAACGCTTCCTCTCTAGTTTGTTTCCAAACATAAAATAATTTTAACCCTAGGTATCCTATTAGATAGGTAACACCTAACAGAATGAAAAGAAGGAGCATTAAAACGAGTAGATTCATTTCTCTTTCACCTCTTGATAGACTCTTTTTGCATATTCTTCTACCCATTCATCGATTTTATCTTCTAAAACTAATGCACATAAGCTACTTGGTCGTAAACGTAATAATTCAGCATAATCTTCTAATTTATGACGTAAATCATTTTTCAATCGAATAGAAAGAGCAGAAGTTCTTGAAATTCCCGTAACCTCCTACAATAAATCTGTCTGTACACAATGTGCACATTCCACACTGATATTAATATTCCTCAAGCAAAAAGATACAGTTAGACATTAATCATCTAAAATTTAAACCTTTGTTTAGAAGAGGATAAACTTCAATGAAAATAATCAATACTAAAGGAAATTCTTACGAGAGGGGGGTTCAATATGGAAAACAATGCAAAAAAATCATCCGACGTTCAATTAGTGGTTGGTATCGAATTGGTGCGGCTTCATTAACTCCAGGTTTCAGAAATAGACATCCGAAGCTATTCAGGGAAATGATTCCTGCTTTTTTACGCTACAAAAGGAAAATTGATGTTTTGAAATCATTCGCAGTTAAATATGAGGATATTGTTGAAAAACTCAACCCAGAGCTGATTTCAACAATGAAGGGAATAGCTGATGGAGCGAATGTGAATTATCAAGATATTTTATACATAAATACTTTCCCTGAAATTGTTTTGGGTTGTTCTTCATGGGGATCATGTGGTAAGGCGTCGATAAATGGAGAAACTTATCTGGGGATGAATACGGATGAGGAGGGGGTAGTGGAAAATCTCCAGATAATTCTTCATGAGCTACTTCCGAATGGTCGTGAAATCATGGGACTTACATACGCAGGTGTTATAACCCCGTTCAATGGAGTTACAAGTGATGGATTGGGATTCTTAAATCATCTGTTAATCACTGAAAAGCAAACACCTCCTTCTGAGACTCTCCCGATTTTTATTGCACTTGCAGACATTTTATACAGTAATTCGACGATTGAAGAAATCATTGACCACTATAAAGCACTCCCTAGTGTAGAATGTGCATCAATATTCCTTTTTGCCAGAAAAAAGAAAATTGTGAGAATTGAGAATATTACGACTTCCTATGACGTAACTCACATTCAAGACAATGTAATTGGCAGTTGTATGAGACCATTATCACAAACAATCCAACCTTTTGACGCGGTTGAACAAGTGGCGCCCTCTTTCCAAGCTAACGCGATCCAAAGAGATCTAAGAATGAAGGAGCTACTAAAAAAGTATTTTGGGAAATTTGACAAAGAGATTATGATGAAAATTGCTTATGACCATGGAGAAAACGCTAGTAAAGGAAAGAGTATCTGTCAACATTCACGTTTTGGAGTTAAGACTATCTCAACAACAATTATCAAACCAGAAAGTAAAATAATGTGGGTTTGTGCTGGGAATCCTTGCAAGAGTAATTTCATCGAATATAACTTTAGAAATTAAATTTCAGCATTTATATCAGTCATAGTCTGACATCCTGGAATAGGACTAATATGGCGAAGATTATTAATAACGACACTCCATTCCAATTAGCCTTGACAAAAGAACTCATAGTTGCTAGTGAGAGGTTTCCCTTTTAACGCTTTCAAATGACAATTCTAGTAGACTATTAGATATCTAAAGCTTTTTATTTTAATGAAATATAATATTACTTACTCTGTAATTTCATGAATAAGAATTATACAATATTATGTTGATCATCCAACTGGATTGAGATACACAATTTGTTAATTCTATTCGTGGAATTATAGATACCAATTTGGGAGAGACTACAATGGTTAAGGATACCCCACATCTCGAAAGTCAAAATTTTCCCGCAAAAGCCGCAGTCGTGGTTGACGGAGGATATTACAGAAAAATCATTAACGAAATAGGAATTAGTTCAGTTGATTTAGTGGCTTTAACAGATCTAATTTGTTATCCTGCTTTTAGGATACGAACCTATTTTTTTGATGGGAAAATCCAAGGATCACAGTCTTTTCATGATGGACTCCAATTATTAGATCGATTTGAAGTCTATTTAGGAGATATTGTTCCGA
>JAEOTN010000153.1 GCA_016839865.1 Promethearchaeota archaeon
GTGAATTTAAAGAACAGATTGCTGCTCTTGAGAAACTACACAATTCACGTGTTCATTTAGTCTCGGCTAAATCAGCTGATGGTGTACGAGCTTTATTTATTGAAATGAAAATCAATATTATGAAACGTTTTTCAGACTTTAACCAGGTTTAACATAGAATTTTTACCCTTTCAGTAAATTTTCTGCTATTTTTATTTTTTTTGACCTAATAAATCTTTATTAGAATTATTACAAACGTTTTCAATAATTATTGTCGGCTTGTTTGCAACACTCATCATATATGAGTCCGACAAAACTCCTCTATTACAAGGACCTCTGTGTGACTTACTTTGAGCCTTATATAATACTTACATATATATACAAAAAATTACCCTTGAAAAGGAGATTTGATTACAAATGCCTCTCGGACTTTTATTAGCAGGATGGGACGATTCAATTGGTTGTGTAGTGGATGCAACATATCCTCAATCCTTTCTCATCTCACATGAGATTATTAATAAAATTCTTATGACGCATCAATTTAGCACAGAGGTAGAACCAGAGTTACTTGAAATCAAATACAAGAATTACATCATTTTATCGTATTGCGATAAGAGGAATATTCCTAAATATGGGCACGAATTGGTCATATTAGTATTAGACCGTCATGAAGAGAAACATGTGAATTTATATCAACTGCGTCAGCTCTTAATGGAACATATTTCTGAATTCCAATCAGGAAAAAGAGAGGATAGAATTGAAGATTTTGCAAATTTTGCAAAAAAATTCTATCAAAAACGTTCTGCAAAGAAGATCTTACTTTTAGGACCTCCTAATAGTGGGAAAACATCGATCAAAAGAGTTTTCTTCGAAGGTGTTGATTCGGAAGAAATTTTGAATAGGTCTTTGGAACCCACTCGTGGATTTTCTCATTTTGTATATAAATGGTTAGATATGGAATTAGGAGTTGCAGACAGCTCAGGTCAAGAATTAAATCAATACCTTTCCCAAGACCATTCATTTGAAAAAGATATTGCTTTTGAAGCAGCCGATATTGTGATCTATAATTTTGATTATCCATACTGGGAAAGTAATGCAGATGATGCAATTAAAACAGTAGAAAGCACAGTAGAAATTGCAAAATCCTACAATCCAGAGTGTAAGATTTTCGTATTCTGTCATAAATCAGACCTTATTCCTGGACCACAAAAAGTCGCAGTGATTAAGGAGATCGGTAGTAAAATTAAATCCAAGTTCAAAATCCCTGTATTTTTCACATCAATTCAGGCAGAACACATATCTTCATTATATAAATCAATGCAAGACATATTAGGAGTAGTTTCTCCATTATCAACTCAATTAGAGACAATTTTATCAGGAGTTATAGGTACTACCGATAAAACTATTGCTTTAGTTCTCAATCGAGAGCAATCAATAATCAATCAATATTGTTCTACAAATTACAACTTCATGATTGGCATGATTATGAAGGAATACTACTATAAAGCAAACGAATATCTCAATAAAATTCATAATAATCGGATTGACACTGCTACAATTATCGGAACAGAAGTTCTCAATGTTTACATCAAGAGTTTATCGTTCATCCACAAAGACGTAGACTCAATAGTCTTAGTGTCTGAATCACTTTCCAAAGTAGATTTGATTCGTTGTGCTACTGAGATAGGTCAATCTTTACGTTTACTAAAAAATCAACAAGAAATTTTACTATATGAAACTGCATAATGCAGGAGGAAAAATTCATGATAAACCAAGTTCAGAAAAATGTTACGAATCCTGAGAAGAACATAAAAAGTCCTTCAATTTCCCTTAAAATAGAAAATGTTGTAGCATCAGTACGATTAGCTTCATATATCGAATTAGAAACATTAACCAGCCAATTTACTGATGTAGAAGAGAAAACTAATTTTCCAGGACTTGTTATAAAATTAAAAAAGCCAAAATCAACAATCTTATTGTTCCGTTCCGGGAAAGTCGTCATTACAGGCACAAAAAGTGTAAAATCTTTAGCGGTTATTGTTGCAAAAGTAAGAAAAAGATTGATTGACTTAGGAATTGATTTGGATACTGAACCTAAAATCAAAGTAGAAAATGTGGTTTCAAGTGGAAGTTTTGATGTCCCCATTAATTTAGACTTAACATCTCTTACCCTCGACAGAACAATTTATGAACCGGAAGTATTTCCAGGATTAATTTACAAAGTTGATGAACCCAAAGTATGTTTTTTAATTTTTAGTAGTGGAAAAATCATTTGTACAGGAGCAAAAAATAATAAAGATATTGTTACTGCTGTGAGGGATCTAGCAGTAACCATGAGAGATTCTGGCGTATTGGAACCAGATTCCATGGATATTGTTTAATTTTCTGCTTCTTTTTCAGCTTTCGCTCTTTTCTTCATTTCGTGACCGATTACACCAAAGAGTTTTGAGAAGCTCAACATCGGTTTTATCCCGCGTAGATTTCGAGTTAGAACTAGCTTCAATAATCCACCTGTCGACATTTTACCGGTTGCAATTGCAAAAAATTGCTCGGTATCAACTTTTAACATCCCATTCCATTTCGTAGATTTGATTAGTTTTTTAATTTCTTTTGGGTCTTTTCGGTTGTATTTTATCCCATCCACATCGACAACAGCATTTTTAATATTAACTACTGCTGCATAGCGTTCATCAACATTGATTAATAAAATGCGTAAATCCAATTCGTTATACTTCTTCTTGAAATACTCAGACTCGTTAAGGATTCCTAATTGTCCCATTATGGTTCGAGCGAATCCTTTCAATTTCTTTTTTTCACTGGACATGCTAGTTAATGCTTTTTTCATTTATCTAAATGTTTTGGTTATCGTGTTTCGAGGTAATTCACAAGTTCACGAGGATAATTTGTTATTATTCCATCTACCCCACATTTAATTAGATACTCCCATTCTTTTGGATTATCAACAGGCCATGCATTGACAAAAAGATCTTCAGAATGGAATTTTGAGACCAATTCAGGAGTTAACATTTTATATTGAGGATGAACTCCATCTAAATCGAGCTTTGCTGCCTTTCTAAGCAAACTATTTTGTTCATGGCCTATGTAAGCAAGCAATATTTTCTTTTTCGAGTTTTTGTAAGTGGGAAGTGTCCTATCTAAGAATGAAGAAATTAAGCATTGGTTATACAGATCATATTTATCTATAAGAGCAAGCACTTCGGGTGCCATCTTTTTCGCCGTAATTTCAATTTGAAAATATATTTTTCCTTTAAGTTGAACAAAAACTTCTTCTAATGTTGGGATCTGCAGGTCATCCTCCAAAGAAACTTCTCGAACTTGCTCTAAGGTCGATGTGTGTATCATAATATCCATATTTGAAGTCCTAACTGTAGTTCGATCGTGAATTACGACCACATGATTATCTATAGTTTTATGCGTGTCAAACTCAATCATTTCCGCTCCCGCATCAACTGCTTGTTCAAATGCCCGTATTGTGTTTTCAGGGGCTTCTGTACAAGCACCTCGGTGTGCAATTACCATCACATCATATTTCTTTGGAAATTTCGACTGGAAAAGTTCCCAACTCATAATTCATCATCGTACAAAATGATTAATAAAGAATTACATCGATGTGGTTTCAATTTATACACGTGTCCATTCATTACACTAATAAATTGGTCACAGACTGCGTGCGAATCTTTTTAATTTCTTTTGGGAAACTTCCGACATGACAATATTCCCTTTCTTTATTTATCTCAAAATTTTAATTTAAAGAGATTCGAGGAATTTGTAGAGTTCTCGGGGGTAATTTGTAATTATTCCATCAACTTTGCACTCAATCAGATATGCCCAATCTTCCGGAGCATCTGCAGTCCACGAATTCACAAACAAATTCTTGGAGTGAGCTTTTTTTACCATATTGGGGGTAACTAATGTATATTTTGGATGATATCCATCAAATCCAAGTATTTTTGTGCTATTAAGCATCCAATTTCGCAACAAGTCACCAAATCGATTATGGAATTTTGTTGGTTCTAACGAAGCAAGCATCAATTTCTTTTTTGATTTTTTGTAATAAAGGAGAGTAGAGTGCAAGAAAGATGATATCACACATTGATCATGAACATTGTATTTCTCAATTAGATCCATCACATATGGTGCGATTCCTCTTTGTTTGATTTCAATTTGAAAATACAGTTTTCCTTTAAACTGGGATAATATTTCGTCCAATGTGGGAATCTGTAGACCATCCTCCAATGGAACTTTTCGGACTTGTTCCAAAGTTGAAGTATGTACATCAATATCCACATCTGAAGTCCTGGCTGTAGTTTGATCATGAATTACTACAATGTGGTTATCAAGGGTTTTATGAACATCAAATTCGATCATTTCTGCCCCAGCATCAACAGCTAATTCGAAAGCACGAATCGTATTTCCAGGTGCTTCAAAACTTGCACCTGTGTGAGCTATAACCATTACATCAAATTTCTTTTTGAAATTCTTTTGATAAATTTCCCAACTCATAGATAACCATCAGAAAAGCATCTTAATAAAGGATTTTTTTCTTAAAACTCAAACTTAACTTTTTAAGGTTATTTTTGCAACAAACTATTCAACTAAAAGTGTGTCAGCTCCTTTTGTAAGTAAAGAGATTAGGATACATTTAAAAGGATCAACTGACTTAATCGTGTAAAAAAAACGAAAATCTCTGCTATTGGGAGGGTGTAATATGCAGTTCTGCCCCGATTGTGAATCCATACTATTACCGAAAAGAAACTCAAATGACCTATTCTGCCGTGTTTGTAACAAAACTTTCAAGGCTGAAAAGGGTAAAGCTGATTACAAGATGAAAAGTAAGATAGATAAAGATCGAGTCAGATCAAAAACTGCAATAGTGGAATCAAGAAATCGCTCCCAATCTATATCCGAGGATGAACGTAGAGCATTTGAGGATTATTTTATCGGCGGAGAATAACCCCGACCTTTTTTACTCATCCAAATCCTTTTGTTTATTTTTCTCTTTTCGCCGTATTAAGAAAAATATTACTACTAGTAAAGCTAGAACTGCAAATGCTACAGGAATAACCCACCATTCTAAAGAAGCTTGTTGAACAATGCGAACTGCGCCCAAAATTATTGTCAATATAGACCCAACAACCATTAAAATCGGATATATCTGCTTAGCTACTCGACGAATGCGATTAATCAAGAGATAAGTCTGAACATTATTTGTTTTGATCATATCTACTGCAGATCTATCTAATTTACTGATAAGCTCCTCATTCTCATAATAAACTCCTAATTCTATATACAATTTCCCATATAGTCGTTTTTCTCCGATTAATGTAATCAGTCTCTGTTGGATAATATCTTTTTTCAACCGAAATTCTTTCACAAGATAATTCAAAGGTATATATTCGTCTTTGAATGCCCGAATCACTTGCTTTATATATCGCTCCAAAATCATTAGTTCTAAATTGAGTTGTTTCTCCTTGACTACAATGCGGTATTCATCTATGAATTTCTTCCAACCATCAGCGATATATCTTGTTTTCACTTTAGTCTTTGATTTTGAGGTAATTTTTTTCATATCTTGTTTCAGAGATTTATCAGACTGTCGAATTGTGTCATTGATTTTGCTTAATTTTGCATGCAATCGTTGCATAGCGGATTTATATTCGTGAATTTCGATCCTATTTTCGATATCAAACTGAATGCGACCAAGATGGTTATTTAATACATCTTGGTGCGTGAAAAGCATCTCATCTAAGCCGTTTTTCACTCGTTGGCTTTCATAATTCATTAACCGTTTTGTCAAATCTTGCTTAAATTCTTCGTGATCCGTCACAATTTCTCCTAATTTTTTCTCAAACTGAGACATTATTAGGTTTTGAATCGTCTTTGATTCGTCAATTTTTTGCCATAGGGTGGTTATCTCTTGAGTGAGTTTCCGACTAGTATTCTGAATTCGAACTTCGATTTTCTTATACTCCGAATCGATCCATTGGATGTTTTTATCATAAAATTGACTCTTGTGATCATCTATTGATAAGTCTATTTTCATATTCCAGGATTCTACTGTTGTTTTCAATTCTTTCAAGTTTTTATCCATAATTTTATAGCTCTTCATCGCAGTAGCAATCTGCAAATGAATCGAATGAATTTTTTCTTTGGAATCATTCCGTCGAGCTTCAAAAAAGTTCAAGTTTTGTTTGTACAATTCATTTTTATTATCTAATTGAAGTTCTTGTACTTTTAGATTTACTGATTCTTTGGATTGGGTTAGGTGAATGTAAAATTTCTCTATAACATCATTAAGTTCTTCGAATGATGTATCGACGGCTTTATGTTCTATCGCATTGGAAAAAATTTGACCCACACGGTCTGAAAACATTTCTAATTCTTTTAATTCACCTTGAATAAACAGACTCAATCGTTGGTTCTTTCTCCATTCATCATTATGGATGACCAAGTAGGAGGTACCTTTCACTAATTCCCCTGATATTTTTGATATAGAAAGCATGTTCTCAACACGTTTCCTAATCTGCTTTTTGGAAAGTCCGGTTTGTAGAGCTAAAACGGAAAGATCGATCTGGTTTGTCGAATGTTTAGATGTATGTAGTACAAATGCAATGCGAACAACATCATCCAATATTTCTTCTTTTAAATTAGCTAGTCGACTCTCAAATGAAGAAGTAAAGCCGTTCCATAATGTTACGGAAGAATCAACTTGAGATAGGAAGTTTTTGTATTTTTTTGAATTGGTTGCTGAGACTTGTTGTACGTCCTTACGTGTCTGAGCTAATAAATTCTGTAGGTGCTTGAATTGATTATCTATGAAATTGTAGTGAGGAATGGCACGAGCGTTTAATTTCTTGTTAATTTGCTCTGTAAATCCGATAACAGAATTATCTAAATAGGATATTTTTTCATTGATTAAAACAATGAAATCATCCCTTTGTTTTTCATATTTATCGGATTCAACAATTTCTTTTTGATTCTGGCGTTCAGTCGATATTTGTTGTTCTAAACGCGTTTTTTGATCCTTGCATTCTTTTTCCAAGGTGGTAATTAAGAGATATAATTTTCTTCTTGAACGAATAATTTCACTAATTTTTTTGTAATATTGTTTAAGATCTCGCTCACATTCCTGAATAACGTTGGTAAATCCAACATTCAACAAGCTTTTGGCAGTTTTATGATTTTTCTCTTGGAGCGCATTTTGAATTTTTACACTATTGCTTCTAATTTGCTCATTATACCTATGAAAATTAGAGTCAATAGATTCGATTTCTCTATGCCAAATGGTGAATCCATCATAATAGAATGCCACCAATTCATCAAAAGACTCCTTATGGGAAACCCATCTTTCAATAACCCGTTTACGTTTATTTTTTATCTTGCGATCCTCTAATGAGATGTGTTGAGATGATTCAATAATCGTATGATCATATTTTTTGATTTTTCCAACTATGGCTTCTATCTCGCCCTCTAGTTTTGTAACATTCTCGCGTGCATACTGTTTATCCAAATTGTTTCTAAAACTGTCCTGAAACACTCCAAATGCAAGTTGAAGTTCGGAGATGAATGTATCAATTTGCGAATCTAATTTAGTTAGGATTTGTTTTTGATCTCGTAATTTCTCACTTTCGCGGATCTTTTCAAGCATGATTAGATTGACTTTCTGAAACTGGGATTGAAGATTTTCATAGGTTTGGACCCAATCATATAAATAAGCAGATACTGCGTCAGTTGCATTAATA
>JAEOTN010000154.1 GCA_016839865.1 Promethearchaeota archaeon
ATCCCTAAGAAAATAATATATTTTCGAGTTATTTAGTTATGCTTAAGAAAGGTTTCTTTCATGATACAGCATCTTAGTATACTCACATCTCAAGGAAAAAGTATTTTATTCCGAGAATATGGACCTGTAAAAATTGATTATGATCTACTCGCTGGCTTTTTGAGCGCGTTTAGCGGATTTTTTCAGGAAATCGCTCAATCTGAAATAAGATCTACCCAAACAGAAAAAAATAAGTATTTCTTCAAGCTAATTGAGCACTCTAAACTAATCATCGCGATTTGTACAGACCTTGAGGATGAAAATGAAGCTGTTATTCGAAAACTTGAGAAAATCATCTTAGAATTCGAAAAACAGCATGGCGATAGGGTTCCTGAATTTGTGGAAAATGGGAATCGCACCGTTTTTCAGGAATTTCTAGAAACTATTGATAGAATCGTTTTGGGACCCATCAAGATTTCTATTATAGGCTTTGGTGGCGTTGGAAAGACATCCCTACTCAAATTAATTGTTGGTGAAGAAGTGAATCTTGAGTACCAACCAACAATTACTGCTGATATTGCTAATTATGATGATCTGGACACTGAAGGAAAACGTAGTATAGTATTATGGGACTTCGCTGGCCAAATACAATACACAGATTTATGGCGCTCTTTACTGAAAGGGACCCGTATAGCGCTACTTGTTACCGATTCCAGTTTTTCTAACGTGAAAGAATCCAAAAAGATCATAACTGAATTAGTTGCAAAATATTACACAGATAGCATAATAATCGGAATTGCAAATAAACAAGATTTGGATAATCGACTAACTCCTGAATTTGTAGAAAAACTACTAGGAATACCCACTCATGGAATGATTGCAATAGATCAATTACATAGAGGAAAAATATTGGAAATCTTAAGAGAAATAATTCAAAAAGTCAATAAAGAAGACGGATTACTATAGATTCGTCCAGAATTACTATTTTTAATTGGTGTTCTAAAACCTTAAAATAGGAGCAAAATTCATCAGTAAATATGGATTACACGTATGAGTATGAATCGATCCCTGAGAGTCCCGAAAAGGATTATAATGTAATCAAACTTGACGATTTAGATGATAAAGAGAAAAAGATTATAGATCCTTTGGTACCACCTACAAGCGGATTACGAATGGTGGTTTTTGACATCAAGGATAATGTCTACACTATGACACGTAAACAAACATTTTACTTCTTGCGTGTAATAAAGGGAATCTCAGTTATTGCAAAAGAGGAATTAAAAAAAGATTCCCTCAGTGTATTGATCGTTACGGATGATCGTCCATCTGCCAATGTGCTGTTAGACCTGTCCTCTCGTATTTTCACTTATGAAGGATATAAAGTATACCATCAAGTGGGGGAAGGGGAAACCGACCCAAGAAGTACATATGTCAGAGGATTTTCCAAAATGGCAACTCCTTATGCAGCAGCATCTGTGGCATTATATGACGATATTGATGTTGTTTTAATGATAACAGCAAGCCACAATTCATTGAAATGGAATGGATTGAAATATTATATAAAACGACCAATTCCAATCTCAGGGACAGTTATGAAGAAAGTCAGTGCATATGCTCTGAGTTTAACTGAAATCTGTGTATCGAAAGATTACATACCAATAATGATTGACGCGGATGATGTAAACAACAAATATATAGTGGATTTAGTCTCAAAAATTGTAGATTTAGATGTTTTGAAAGGAAAAAATATTGTAATTTGGCCATTTTTGGGAGCAGCTCCTGAATTAGTCCAAGTATTAGAAACGTGTGGAGCGAAAGTTATTCTCATTGATGAAAATCCCGATCCTCCTGATCCCACTCGAGGATTCGAGGAAGAACCTGTTAGACGTATCATGGTCAAAAATGATGCAAAAATCGCAATTATGTTGGATGCAGACCGAGATCGCATTGTTTTCATCATCAAAATTAAGGAGAATTTCTATAACCTAGAGCCGAATCAATTGTATACAGCGATGCACAACATCCTTTCTTCCGATATGGGGAAAAATATTGTAAATGTGAAAACAATCCCTAGCGACCCAGGATGTGATGAATCTTCAAAAGTGAATTTCATCTGCGGAGTTGGTTACAAACATTTAGGTATACTACAATACCTTGCAGCGGATGCTGAAGTTCCCCTATCTCAAGTTGATCTTTCGGTTATTTACCATTTTATTAATAACAAATATGTTAAACTACATTCCCAGACTGAAATCAAGGAAATTATTAAAAAAGCATTTCCGGGGGAAAAAGAAGTTATTTTTGCAATTTGGGAAGAAAGTGGAGGTCACACATTTAATTTATTCAATAGTAATAATGGTAATCTCACCAGTGAATTCCCAATCATTGGGGATAAGTATCCGGTTCCCGCGATTTTAGCATTATGCGCTCTTCTAGAGATGGATTATGATTTTAATAAGTACATTGCTGATATTGGAAGAGGTAGGACTACCATATCTGCTACTGATTTACAAAAAATCCAGTATATTGATAATTTGAAGAGTTTAATTGGAAGTACAGTAAGTATCAACGATTTTTCGTACTCAGTCAATTCATTTTCAGATATGAAGGAAAAAGTGGATGTAGTATATTTGCAATCAGAAACTAGTGTACTGTTTGTTAGACCTTCGGGAACTGGACCTAACATTAGGATTTATGTTTTTGGGCCTCAAAATACTTATGAGCAAGAATTATCCGCTGTTGTGGATTATGTAAAAAATAATTCGTCTTAACTGGAAGTAAAAAGATTTTTGTATCTAATTACTCATATGTGACTAGAGTGGTCGTGTCAGAAAAAACCCAAGGAAAGAACCGAAAATCGTTCTTTAAACGTTTTTTTAGTAGAAAAGTACCTTCTGACATAGACCGAGAACGAGATGAGATTGTTAAGACCTTAAATGGAACTACTTTGATGGTTTATTTTGCTTTACTTAACAAAAAGGAGTTAGGAGTACGCGAACTTCAGAGATTTCTAGCGTTATCCTCACCTTCGGTTGCGAAATACCACTTACAGAAGATTGAGAAAATTGGATTGGTAAAAAACGATGGAGGAAATTATGTTTTAATTAAAAAAGCAAATATTCCATCTTTGACATCTTGGATTCTAATTGGTCGGTCCTTAATTCCACGAATTTTGTTTGCAGCAGTGTTTTTTACACTCTTGTTCATAATTTATCTTGCATTCTTCTATACTATCTGGATAAAAGATGCATTTTTTGTAGTGATTTTTGGATCTTTGATTAACTTATACCTCTGGTTTGAAGTTATCTTGCGTTTTAAGAATAAACCGATATAAAAAAAAAGAAATTGTAATTAACTGTGGCTTGGTTTAGGCATGAATTTATAAAGCCACATGGCAAATTCTCGGGGATTTCTAGATTGGATGATTACTTTACCAGGCCCTGTTAGTCGACACATGAATCCTTCACCACTTAGGAGTGTAGTTTTCAAATTCCCCGCTGCACGAATTTCCATATTCACACTAGAACTCATCGCAACAAGATGTCCGTTATCTACATTGAGGACCTGCCCTGGTTGCAAAGTCCATTCAAGGAACGCTCCATTAGCGCCTACAAATAAGTCACCAGGACCCTGATCCGCTACAATATTTAAGGTAAATAATCTTTCTTGACTCATTATACCTCTTCCTAATCCTTGAAATCGAGTATCCTGGGTCAGATTCATTGAGGAAGCGATATAACCTCCTGAGAAAACCACCCAAGAATCTCCTGCCTGCATTGGGATATGGCGAATATCTCCAGCAAATGATGGACAAAGTGCTAACCACCCATCAGAATGACCATAATAGACATTTGCGAAGAATTTTTCACCAGCAAACGTTCTTTTGAGCGATTTAAAGAATCCACCTTCAGCTCTTTGAGTTCGCAGTTCTAAGGTGGGTTCAAAAAACATCATTGATTGTGGCTCAGATTTGATTTCTTGTCCTTTTTTTAAGAGAACTTTTAAATATGAGAAAGTAGGACGATCCGCTATCTCAAATTGATAATGTATTCCTTGTTCCATAATTTTCCACGTATTTAATCCTTTATTTTGTATATGAAGAAGAGTCTTTCTTCTCTGAGATGAAAACCATTCTCGCGAATAAATATATAGCTAATTGGTTTTTGATGTTTTCTTGGTTCTTCAAGAAAATTAACTTCAGATAATTAGAATGAATTAACTATACTTTAGAACAGATTATCTAACGTTTGAAACAGCTGTTCTAATGCATGGTATAATGATTCAGAGTTTCTTTTTTGTAACTATTGAATTCTCGGTGAATTATATATGAAAAAACGTCAGCTATTAAGCTTCTTAGTATTATTTCTTGTTCTTCCTATGTCCAGTTTATGGTTAAACGTGGAATTTGCTAGTGCTGCAACTCCGATCGAGCCAGAAGAGGAAAATGAACTAACTTTAACTTCCCACGCTTCACCTTATTATTTCCATGTAAATGATTCTTTACCATTACTAAATAGTGAACCAGATGAGGAAAGCGAGAAAACCTTACCCAAATCAGCCCAAAGTTGGTCTGATTTTCAAGATTATTCATTGTCTGTTTATTTGGATAAATACGCAGTCACACAAGGGGAGAGTATAGAAATCAGCCTAAAACTAACCCAGAATTTTGATCCTAGTAGTAATAGTCCAATTTGGATTGAAATTTATGATGGATTTTATAGACATTATTATTATTATTATTCTCGCTTCTACGATTCCGACTTAATTTATTCGAACCAAGTGTATACAGATGAGAACGGCGAAGCTTCAATCACATTCTCGAACACCCTAGTAGAAGGATCTTATACAATTTTTGCCTATTATGATCAATATTATTGCCGTCAATATCAGGAATTTAGTGTGTCGGATACGGGTATTTTTCTAAAAGGCTCGAAATATTACATGGACAATCAAGAGTATCATGCAGCAGTTCATTTAGTGAATGTTTCCGATTTCTCACCCGCAGCTAATGAATTTTACACCTATTCATTGGAAACTTATGATTATGATGTGGAAGATTGGATTACACTTTTCTCCGATACAGAGCAAACTGATGCATATGGGTATGATGTGTTTAATACAGAACCAATAGTAGTTGATCAGGGTTCTTATTACTTCTGGGGTTCCTTAAGATTGACGATACAAACAGGTTCTATATCCTACAGAACTTTTCTTTACAAGGACTGGACTCACTATTATTATACTCTATGGGGCGGAGAGCAAGAATCAAATTATGACCGATACCAATTTGTCGTATCAAGTGATAAGACGATTTATCATCCCGGCGAAACCATCAAATTACGCACATTGGTGTTTGAATATAGCTACTTGAATGAAACTAGAGTGCCTTATCGGAATCAAGAACTACAAATGACAATAAATAATCCAAATGAACTAGCAATTTTTTGGACAACTCTTCAAACAAATTCTGAAGGAGTTGCGATTATTGAGTTCCCTCTAGATTATGAAAGTGCACTAGGTTTGTATGGATTTGAATTCTCTATTGAAGGTTTCTCCTATGTTTATTCAGTACGAGTAGATGAGTACGAAAAACCTGTATTTCAAGTTACTATAGATACAAACGGTCGAGATTATTTCCCAAAATATAGAGGGATTGAATTTCTATTGAGAAAGGAAGTATTTACTGGATCTGTAAAAGTAGAGTATTATTTTGGCCAACCAGTCGTAGATGCGGACGTTGTGTTAACCTTGAAAGATTATTGGGAGGAAGATATCTATGAGATTACAGGAAAAACCAATGGACAAGGAGAATTTCAGTTTAGTATTGATTTGAAATGGTTAGAAGGAATTGATTACTCATTTATCGCAGAAGCCCATGTGGAAGATACATATGGAAGAACAGCAGAAACTCGAAAAACATACACGCGTATGGAAGATATTTTGGCATATGGGTACTTATCGAATTGGGCTCCAACTCCAAATGAATCCTTGGAATATTATTTCAATGTATTTCAGCTAATTTCAGGAGATAGATGGTGGGGTTATGATTATAATCCTCTTGCGAATGTCTCAGTCAAAATTGACATATTTGGAGTAAAAAATTATCCGATTTATATTACCAGAATATGGAGGAGAACTCATCTAAAAACATTTTACGATAGTACAAACGAATATGGTTCTGGGAAACTAGAATTTACCCTACCGATAGAGAAAATCCAACCGTATAACCTATTTGAAATTCGTTTGAGTGTAGATTTGGAGGATGGGCGATCTTCAGAATGGTCAACCTATTTCCGCTATAAAAAATATAAGCTAGATGTAGCTATTCAAAATCCTACTTTGAATACAGGTGATACTCTCGATTTCACTGCGACATATGTTGATGCTTTAACTCAAGAAGAAGTGGAAGGAGAGGGAAGAATCTACATTTATGACTCAAACTATCATATTATAGGTAAAGCAAGTATTGAAATTGATGGCTCTCTTGATTTTTCAGTGGATATTCCGGAATATGCACCCGAAGGAATATACAGATTATACTCATATGTCTATTCTCGCAGCAATGATTACTATGGCGGATTTTTGTATCATTCTGTTTATTTAGAGTTTAAAGTTGGTGATGCGAGAAGTATCGATTTTACGACTAATGGAACTTTACTAGGAGATGGGAATAGAGTACAAGTAGAGATTGGGGATATTTTAGATATTCAAGGTTCAACTAATGTATCTAGTAATCAACCCTATTATTTCGAGATTTATAAGCGAGGATTATTATCATCAGAAAGATTATCCGTTGTTGGAAATCAGTTTACCAAAGAACTACTAATAACATCTGATTTAGGTCCCGATTTTACTATTATGGTTTACACAATATCTGATTCAGGTAGACTATTTGAGAAATATTTAGTAGTTCATGTAAAATTTGCTTCAGGATTCGAAATCCAAACCGATAAAACGGTTTACGAACCAGGAGACACAGTCACATTAACAATTACTCCTAATGACGAAAATCCTATGCTAATTTCTACCACATTTATTGATAGTGCTGTACTTGCAGTAGAACCCGAAGATGATTCAGAATTGGCATACTTTGAGCATAGTTCATATAGAGCATACATCGGTAGTGGAAGCTCATGGGGTACTGGAGTATTTTGGGAAAATTATGCTTGGATAAATTATGAAGTACCCATGGGAGGTATGTATGGTAATCCTTGGTATATTCGCACCTTAGGAGGAGATTATCTAGAGACTATGGGAAACAATCCTCCAGGAGGATTTGGTATACCATCCTTAGATGACATTGTTAGAACCTACAATATTGATGTTAGGAAAAATATCTCAGAATCTGCGAACTGGATCCCATCAAAGGTAATTACCGGTCCTACAAACTTCACATTCCAATTACCAGATAATATTGGTGAATGGACTATCAGAATCGTAGGAAATGCAATTGACGACTCGAATATTTTATGGGGTGAAGTAAAAACCATCGAAATTAAAGCATTTTTACCTTTCTTCGTAGAATTTGAACCTCCACTACATATCACCCAAGACGATATTGTAACATTGAAAGCTTATGTGTATAATTATGTAGGAGAGGATTTGACAACAGATGTGATGATTGAAGCCCCTGGATTTGATATTTTAAACAATCCAATCCAAAGTGTTCATGTTCCCAATACTTTTGTGTCAGAAATCGAGTTTACACTTCATGCACGAGATGCATTCCTTCATAATATTACCGTCTTAGCACTTAGTGAAGAGGGGGATACGGTATATTCTGATGCGAAACAGATGGAAACATATGTGTATCCAAATGGGTTTGAGATCTCTGACAGATTTTCTGCATTTCTTAATGAATCCATTAGCCCTTACATCTTTAATTACACCTTGGAAACTTCAGCTATATATCATCAAGAGACACTTGCATTTTATTCAAAAGTGATTGACATTTCAATAGAGGGGTGGGAAAGATTGGTTGGGTACCCTTATGGATGTGTTGAACAAACGACCTCTAAGTTGATTTCGACCGCTTTAATTTATAGATACTTAAATCAAACTGGGAAATTAACTTCTGAACTCATCCAAAAACTCACTCCCATGATTGTACAAGGTATAAGCAGGCTCTATAATATGCAAAATCTTGATGGTGGTTGGGGTTGGTGGAGTGATCGTGACTCCAACATACAAATGACCACCCTTGCGGTGTTTACATTGCAACAAGTAGAATTATCGGGATTCAATATCAGTTCATTTGTGCTGTTTAAGGCATATAACTTTATCATCAATGAGCAAGAGTGGGATGGGAGTTGGGAATATCCATATTATAGTGCTAATGAGTTCGAAGCGACTATCTACACCTTACGTACTTTAATTCCTGCAATAAATAAAACAATGGGAATGGAAAATGCTATCCAGGATGGATTAGATTTTCTCTATTCGGATTGGGCAAATCCAGATCATCAAAGCCCTTATGGTGCAGCATTATACGTGATATCGACAATGGATACAGGTTACGAGAACAGTTCTTTTACATTGGATATGCTTTCATATCTCTTAGCAGAACGGAAAACCACAAGCAATATGGTCTATTGGGAAAATGATGAATCGTATTACTGGCGAAATCTTGGTGATACAGTAGAAATTACTGCATACGCAATTCTTGCCTTAGCAATGGATGATTACCTAGCAAATTACGCAATTATCCAAAAAGGAGTGAGATACCTCTTGGACTCTAAATCTCGTTGGGGATGGTGGAGTACTGCTGATTCATCTGCAGCAATTTACACTCTGACTGAGATCCATAGAATAGCTGGGGCTAGCCAGATATTAGATTTCAATGGAACTGTTGAAATTACAATTAATTCCGATTCAACTCCCCAAATTACATTGAATCTAACTGAACCACTTGCACCTACTGCAATCCTAGCAGATTTGAGTGATTATCTTGTTGTTGGAGAAAATGAAGTGAATATTACTGTTAAAGGTACAGGACAACTTGCATTTGTAGCAGAATCAACTCAACTGAAGCGATATATTCCAACAATTACTGTACCTGAAGTTATAGATGTAAATAGTGGTGAAGAATTTAATTTGAGTCTGAGTGTTGATGCAAATTTCTCAAATGTATCTTTGAATGAAGTGATAATAAATATGGTCAATCTTCCGGAAGATTTTCAAGTAGATGGAGAACAATATTGGAGTTACTTTTCTTCCATAACTGATGCGACTATCATGAATTTCACCCTTAGAGCTCCTTCAGAAGGAGGAGATTACAAATTGAATGGTATTTTTGCATCAATGGAAATTCAATATGAAAATGACTCAGAAACTATAAAATCTTATCAGAAAATGATTGGTCCAATTATAATACGAGTTCACGGAGCTATCTCTCAAAGTTATCATCCTAGAAATCTATGGACATCTAATTCAGAGAATCTAATATCGATTCCATCTAGTTCCGCTGCATTAACAGATGATTTAACATTGCAGAAACATCTCTCAAAAACAACCGATCTGTTGCCAAGTGATCTTATTTCCGTGACAGTAACCATTTCAAATCTGAATAATTCGCTACAATACTTTGCACTTGATGATTACATTCCTGCAGGTATGGTTCTAGCATCAGAAAGCGTAGAAATCAATGGCCAGTCTATTGAATCCAATTCTTTAGGAATTACTTTCGAGTCAACTTCAATTGAGATGCATCTCTTTATACCATTGCTTCCCTCAGGCAACACAGTAATATCTTATGACTTACTTGTGGATTCAGTAAAAAATTCATTAGTACCTGCCTCTACTTTATGGGGAATGTATGAAGAAATAGCTGTGTCCTCAGATCCCATCTTCCTAATGAACATACCTGCATTGTTTTATACCAATGACTCAATTTACCAAGACTTGATCCAACCTACAATCAGCGGAATTACGGTATCTCAGATTGAAGGATTGGATGAGATCGCATTATCCATGCAACTAGATGCAACTGATAATAATCAATTGTATAAAATCAGGTTTGTGTATCAGCAAAATTCAGTATGGCGTTCTCATTCTATGTATAGTTTCACTACTGATAATATTAACACAACAATTCCTGGTCTTGAAAATGTTGATTCAAAAATCAGATATTTTGTTGAGGTACAGGATGAATATGGAAACACAATTGGTAGTACAATCCAAACGATAATTGTTCATTCCACCATAATTCCTTATATTTCAATAGCAATAGGTTTAGTATTGGCAATTGGAGCAGCTAGTATTGCCGTAGTCATATATAGGAAGAAAGGGCGCTTGGGAACTTTAGAAGGTGTTTCTTTTTCAGAAGACACAGATTAACTTAACTCCATACCACATTTTTTCTTTTTCTATAATAAATCAATAATACCATGCTAATTTATTGGTTATATGGATTCTTTAATTCAGAAATTATCCCAAATGAAGAATAAAAGCACACAGAAGCGATTTTTAAAAAAGAATGGATATTCTGAAGAAGAGATTCAAGAAATTATGAAGAAAGTAAAATTACTTCAAAAGGCACTTAGAAAATTTCCTCGCGCATCACTTATGCATTATACAGAGTCAGCAATGGCTCAATCTACGTCCTTGGAAGTTGCAAAATACAGAACATGGAAAGTTGTATCAAAATTAGAAAAAATCCAGCATAGCATTGACCTATGCGGTGGTATTGGAGGAGATACAATAGCAGCAGGTCTTCGATGGAAAGTTTCAGTTATTGAGAAAGATCAAGAGATTTTTGATATGCTCGAACATAATCTTGAGATTTACAATGTTCAAGACAAAGTGACGCGTATTTTGGGAGATATCTATGATTTACTTAAACAACCAGAATTTCAGAAATTAGTCAAACAAGCAAATTACATTTTCTTTGATCCTTCCAGGAGGATGGATGGGAATCGCACTGTAAAAATCGAGGAATATGCACCGCCATTATCTTTAATTGAACAAGTTTTACCATTGAACCAAAATATTTGTGTAAAAATCGCTCCAGGAGTCGATATCCTGCATGTCCCATTTCCTTGTGATATCGAAGTAGTCTCATTTAAAGGAGAAGTTAAGGAAGTAATGCTCTGGTTTGGGAATCTCATGAATAACGAGCTACATCGCTATATTATAGCAACTAAATTACCAGAAAAAATCACCGTAACGAAAGAAATTGAAAAGTACAACGAATCACAACCCGATCTTGTTTCATCTTTGGGGAAATACCTGTATGAACCAGATCCCGCTGCAATTAAAGCGCATGTGATAAATGAAATTGCAAATGAGTTAAAATTAAACACTTTACATCCACAAATCGCATACCTCACCGGTGATAAATATATAGCAAATCCTTGGCTGAAATGCTATCAAGTAATTGATTCTTGCCCGATTGATTTCCCCCGCATCAAAAAATTACTTGAGAAACATGATATTAATAGGATTGACTGTAAAGCAAGAGGATTAACCCTAGATTTGCATGATATTCAAAAACAACTAAAATCACCAGGAAAAAATATCGGATTAGTGATTTTTACATGGGTTAATAATCAAAAAACTGCAATTATTGCACAATATGTGTGGGATTTTACTTGATCGAGTTATTGCAAAGGAATTATGTTTTCTAAATCCATATCTACAGCTTTCACCATATCTTTCCAGCGGATAAGTAGTCGCTCTAGTGCATTTGCCATAGGTTGAGTCCATTTTGTTTTTTCTTCCGAATGGAAATTTATAAATCGCAAGATCTTGTCTTTTACTTTCATACTAGGTTCTATTCTTCCCACGAGTTTACCTTTATAGAGAAGTGGCAGTAAGTAATACCCCCACCGACGTTGCTTAGCTGGTGTGTATATTTCCCAACGATATTCGAAGTCAAAGATATGTTCAGTTCCATCTCGATCTCGTATTAATGGATCTAAAGGTCCTATTGCACGCATTTCTCCATCATACTTCACAGCTTTAATTTTATTTCTCCAGTCTGATGGAACTGCGTAAATACGATTATTTTGTTTAAAATGGACCAGAACTGGATTTTCAGGATATGAGTTGTTGTCTAATAATAAATTCAATTGCTCTTTCGATTGAATTCTAGCATCTCTCGCCTTAGAAATCTTAAGTTTTCCTGTTTTTGTAACTGCTATTCTTGTATCAACAACGGGAAAGCTCCTCTGATGCAGCTTTAATTTTTCATGTAATAATTGCTCATCAGATAATCGTCTTAGTTTTAATTCATCTTTAGTGTATCTTCGTTCAATCAAATCGTACTTTTTAGTGAAATTTTTATCTCTTCCTACAATTGCAGTTTTGCCAAAATGATAGAGAAGTTCAAACAAATTCGTTTTAAAAATCCCTTCTTTCCACCGAGATTTTCCTAATGCGGCATCTCCAAGAGGTTTTAATGCTGTACTGGATTGTGTACCTTGTTTTTTTAGGATATCTAACCCACGATCAAAAAAAGTTGGATGATTTTGTTTAATGTATTCAATCTGCTTTTGATAGTATTTGTGTAGGTATTTCTCACGTCTTCTACTATAAAACAGAGGAAAATAATCTCGATGGATAAAACACATCATTTGGAAAAAATCTTCAAAAACAACACCTTCAGGATATAATACTTGTTCTAAGTCTCCTTGTTTATAGTCTGGAATACGTGCAAATAAGAAAAAATCATGATACCGTCCAGCCGGATTGAGTGGATCGATTTGTATAAACGATTGATCCTTGAATACTGTCCTTAATCCATCAATTCCAAAACCATGCCATGTATGGAGATGAGTACCAACAACCATTAGCTTTTGTAGTTGACCTTTTGTTATTTTTGGGATATCATCAATCAAAATCTCATTCATGAAACTAATCTCACTTTCGAAGGGTAGCAATTAGAGCTTTCTCATCTAGAAGTATCTTAAATGCATCGCTTATACTCTGTACTACAAGATCAGATGAAATAACGGTCTGGATTGATGCTCCTTCGTTACCTAAAACCGCAATTCCAATCTTAGATTGAGTGATAATTTCAATATCATTATTCCCGTTTCCGATTGCGATTGTATTCTCAGGATTTAAAACCCGCAAACTGGTAAATTTTGATTGGGATTCTGATTTCGATTTGGGAATATGGATAGCTTTAATATCTAATTCATTTGCAATTGTATCCAACGTTCCTCGTGTGTTTGCGGATATTACATATATTTCGAAGAATTTCTTAAGTTCTTGAATTAGATACTTCAATCCTGAAGGATAACTACCGAATTGTGTGAGTGTGCCATTTAAATCAAGCAAAATATTATGAATTTCACATTTACCAAAATTTGGAATATCATATAGTTTCATTTTCGTTCATTTATCAGATGTTTATTGTATTTCTCGCAGTTGGAGTTCACGTTTACTAAGCAAAAATCCACTTATTAATATAAGCATGGTTCCAATTAAAGCAAGCGATAGGGAAAATGGAGTAGGAGTTGGAGCAAAATAAATCAGATAGAAGTAAAGTAAGGGCCCAATTTGTGTCGGAATCATTTGGACTATTCTTAGATTTGCTGCTTGTCGACTTTTTTTAGCATATGCTTGTTGGAGTC